>JBDTPR010000198.1:0-10185 GCA_039932635.1 Candidatus Solibacter sp. | reverse complement strand
CGCCGCGCAGGCACATTTCCGTCGCGATGCGCACGTATTCGACGGCCGCGACGCCGCAGCGCGCATCCAGGCGGCCGAAGGCGAAATCGCCCATATCACGCAGGGCGCGCGCGTCGTGAACTTCCGCTCGCAGCGGGATTCCGGTAACGCGCTCCGCCATTTCGAGCACGGCCGCATCGCCCACCACTACCCAGCGCGCCAACGGCGCGAGATCGGGATCGGCGACCGCCTGCACTACCACTTCGGGGCCGATGCCCGCGGGGTCTCCCATGGTCAGCGCGATGGTGGGACGGTAAACCAGATCAGATTGGGGCATGAAAGAAGTCCGCTACATTCACCAGAGTATCGCGATCCCCGAAGCCTCCCGATTTGGTGACCACCGGCAGGCCGTCGAACATGCCGCCACGCAGAAGACCGTAGGGCACGCCGGCGACGATCTCCGCGTACAATTCGATGGCGCACGCGCCGATGGCGTGGAAGACCAGTGACGCGGTGTCGCCTCCGGAGACGACCAACGCCGCGGGCCGCGCGGCTCCGAACCGTGCGGCAGGGATGCTTCCTCGCGGAATGCGCATGACGACATGCCGGCCGGCAGCCAGAGCGCCGGTTTCGGACAATGTGCACGCGCGACTGGCGAGTAGGGCGGCCTGTTGTTCAAGAGTGACGGCGTGGTCGCTGCCTATGCAGAAGAGCACTGGCCCTCGTGCGGCTTCCAGGATTGGCGGCGTCTCGACCCCGTCGATGTGGCTCGCCAGCGCCGACGCCAAACCCGCCGATCCCGCCCACAGAATCCGCCGGCCGTCGACCCCACATAAGACTTCGGCTATTTGACGCAGGTCCGCGTTGTCGATGGCGTCAACGGAAATCAGGCGCGCTCCAGACGCCAGCGCGTCCGCAAGATCTCGCGGACATACGTGGACGCAGGCTTCACCCGACTGCTCGCACAAGCGCTCCCGCATGTTGATCGGCGCGAGTTGCGGGGCTCGGAGGATGCCCTGCTCCACCACGCGCCGCATGGCGGGAAAGGCGGGGCACACCACCGCCGCATCGCAATTGAAAGCATCGCGCGCCGCCGCGACTTCCATGCCGACGTTGCCCCGCAGCGTCGAATCGATCTTCTTAAAAACGCGCCCCACAGCCACCGCACGAAACTCCGCCGCCACATCGACGAGCGCCCCGCGGATCGCTGCAGGCGCCATGTCGCGGCTCTCCGTGCTGCACGCCACCACACGCGCGTGCCCGGTGTACGCGTGTCCCGGCAGCCGTACTACGGCGGGGCGCAGTCCTCGCATCGCAAAGTGTACGGCGGCATCGCACGCACCGGTGAGATCGTCCGCGACCAGCAGGGTCTCCATTCACACGCCAGCTTAGTACAGATCAAACCACACCAGGTGCGTGTAGCGTAACTCGCACAGTATGCCCGCTAAGTCACGCCGTCCTGTAGGCGAGGTGCTAAATTATCAGCACCTTGGAAAATGTCCGCAGGAGTGCATGCAATCGCTGCATGTACGCATCGCCCGCCCGCTCCACACTGATCTCCGGCGCGTTGCACGCCGCCGCCATCGCCCTGATCCTGCTGGTCACCGGTGTGAAAACATCGTTGGTGAAACTGCCTGACCACACCATCTTTATTACTCCGCTCGATGTTGTGAAATACAATGTGCGGATTTCGCAGCGCGACGACGCCGGCGGCGGAGGCGGCATGCGCGCCCAAACTCAAGCCAGCCTCGGCAATTTACCGCGCGCCGCTACCCATCAATTCATCGCGCCGATGGTGAAGATCGAGAACCCCAATCCGATTCTCACGCTCGAACCTACCATCATCGCCGACCCGCAAATCAACCTGCCGCAAATCAACCTGGCCGCATTCGGCGATCCGCACGGCGTGCCGGGTCCGCCCTCGCCGGGCCGCGGAAAAGGCGGCGGCATTGGCGATGGGGACGGCACTGGTGTCGGACCTGGCATTGGTCTCGGAGCGGGACCGGGCCGCGATGGCGGCATCGCGAGCGGCCGCTCCGGAATGCAGGGCTCGGTCACGGAGCCGGTACTTCTATGGAAGGCCGAGCCGGAATATAGCGAGGAAGCGCGCAAGGCAAAAATTCAGGGCACGGTGATTGTGCGCGCCGAAATCGACGCCCGAGGACAGGTGCAAAACATCTCCGTCGCGCAGGGTCTCGGACTGGGGCTCGACGAGAAGGCCGTCGCCGCCGTGCAGAAGTGGAAATTCCGCCCGGGCACGCGCAACGGCAAGCCGGTCAGCACGCCGGCTATGATTCACCTCTCGTTCCGGCTGTTGTAATCGCGCGTCGCGACCAGCGATTTCGTCCACCCGCAAAAGCGCTCGCGAATCAGGCGAGCGCCCGGAAAGAGCGCGGCGAATTGCTCGGCGCTGAGCAGCCGCACCTCGTCGAGATAGTGCGCCACATAGAAATCGTGGCGGTCGCGCGAGGGCCGCACCAGCGCGTTCCACACCGTAAAGCGCGGGACGATGATGCGCTGCCAACTCTTCGGTAGCCAGTGAATCAGCGGCGTGAGCAGGTGCTGTTCCACCGGGAACCAGCGATTCGGCGTCTGCACCCAGTAGGCGCGGCCCACGCGCGCCACCTCGTGCGCGAAGCGCTGCTGGCTGTCCGCATCGCCCACGTGCTCGATCACTGAGTTGCTGAAGACGACGTCGAACGCCGCGTCGCGGAACGGCAGCATGCGGCCGTCGCCCGCCACCCACCATGCGGCGCGGGACAACTCTTCCCTGGTCCGCGGCGTATTCAAAAGCGTGACGCGCGGACGCACCGCCAACATATCCCACGTCTCCGGAGTGCCGCCCACATCGAGCACGCGCGTCTCCGCGGTGATGCCCAACTCCTGCGCGAACCGCTGCATGCGACGCCTGCGGAATTCTGTATTCCAGGCCACCCGTTACGCCACCGTTTCCAGCGTGATGCCCAGCGACTCGGCCACCTTTTCCAACTGCGCGCGCCGGTGGCCCACGCCAAGCGCGAAGTGATGCGTAGGCGCGTGGCCGCACCAGCGATTGATGAATTCGGCGGGCGGCAGCGCAAACCGTACGCGCGAATTCGTGTTGCCGATCTTGAGCACCGGCCCCGCGATCGATTCGCCTTCCGCCACCAGCATCTTCAATCTGCCTGCCGCGGTCTGCGTCATGGCGAGTAGCGTGACCGGGCCCGTCCTGACGCGGCACTCCACACTGACTCCGTGGCCGCGCTTGCCGTGATAGAGGCCCAATCCGCGCAGCACCGGCCGACCCTCGGCGATAGCCAGATGCATCGGCCCGTCGTGTCCCATGAGGACGAATTGCTCGCGGAAGTCCATCGCATAAAACTCGGTGAACGACCCGCCGGCGCCAAGGCGGTCGAGAATCGTCTGGGCGAGGCACGTCTTCAAATCGCCCTCGCCCGAGGCCGCGATGCCGCGCGCGGTGAGCAGCGAATTGCCCAGAATCAGACCCGCACTCAGGCGCTCGTAACGATTGCCGGCGAGGCCGCGGTAGTAGTACGCCAGCCCGTTCAACTGAAAGCGCGCGACCAGCCTGTCCAACCCGGCCGACACCTGCGCCGCCCAGGCCAGGTCTTCGACGGCCGCGTCCACGATGTCGAACATTGCGCGCGCCTCGGCGAGTTTGCGCGAAACCTCGCCGGCGGAAACCTGCGACACGCAGTCATCCAGATCGCACATTTCCAGCACTTCGACGTGCACCCCTGCCTGCGCCGAGACCGCCGTGAAATCGCTGTACAGATCGAGCATCCCGGGATAGGTGTGCCCGAGGAAACCGATGCGGCCGCCGCTCAGAGCCCGCGCGACACGCGCCGCGCGGCACCAATCGCCGATCTCCTGCCAGACCGCCGGGTCGTCGTGCAGCAGCCCCGAGACCACGCGAAAACGAACCTCCGCCCGGGCGAACGCGTTGGCGATTTCGGGCGCGCAACAGACCGAACAATTGGCCAACCACTCGGCGGTATCGGTGTTCTTGTAATCCAGCGCGTCGCAGGGCTGGAGATTGAGCACCAGCACCGGGACTTTGGCGCGCTGCACCACGGGCAGCACCTGCGACGACGTGGCGTAGGTGCCGATGTAGCACAGGATCAGATCGAGTCCCGCATTGGCGAAGAGATTGCCCGCATCGACTGCAGCGGACGGCGTGTCCACAAGGCCCGCGGAGAGCACCTCGACTCCGAAATCGGCGACCCTGGTTTCAACCAGCTGCTGGTAGCCTTCAAGCCTTTGCTTCAGTTCCGGGAATTGCTCCCAGTAGGCGTGGAGTCCGATGCCAAAGACTCCTACACGTCCATTACTCAGGGACATAAGGTAGGAACCGCTCCGTCACATGCCGTGAATTATCGTCAACCCCAATCATTCTCGTGAACCAATCAGAGCCGCGATCGTGAGGGAGCGGTTTCTAACTTGTCTTAGGCGGCCGAATGCCACACGCACCCTCACCGCGGCGGCTCTGATGCCAACGCCTTCGGCACCTTCATGAACTCGCTCGCCGCCAGCGCGCGATCGGTCATCCGCGCCGAGAGCACCGCACCTTTGAAGTAGTCCTTGCGATTGAATCGCGTGCCCACCGACGTCTGTCCCGCGCCCTGCGGCGTCAGATGCACTTCCCCCGCGCCTTCCAGCACGCCGTCCACGTAATTGCGGTACTCCTTGCCGTCGTACACCGCCGCCGCGTGATGCCAGGCGCCCAGCGAATGCAGCTTTGTCCGATCCATCAGTGCCTTCGACTCGCTGCCCGACGCCGCGAAACTATCCAGGCACCACTTGCCATCGATCACGCGGATCTCGAACAGCATGCGCGTCTCCACGCCGCCGTCCTGCTGGAAATGAAAGAACCGCTGCTCCGCCGCGCCGCCCACATCGGGCCGAAAAATCACTTCCCAGGTAAACGTCGCCGCACCCGCCAGGGGATGCACTTTCAGGTACAGCGCGTCATCGACTCCGCCGAATTGCACGGCCTTGCCCGCCGGCGTATCGATCACCTTGGGGTGCCCCTCCGGCGCCACCGCGTGGCCGCCGATCCTCGAGATGCTATCGAACTTCCACACCTCGCTCTTGCCTCCTGCACCCCACATCAGTAGCGTCGCCGCCATGCCTGCCAAAATTGCGTATCTCATCGGTAGCTCTTATCGTCGAAATGGCTCATATCGGCGCCGTCCTTCAAAATGCCCAGGGTCACCACTACGAACGTGAAGACTTTGGTGCCCGGTTCCAGATGTCCACCGAACGCACGATCCGGCGTGGCCATGGTGATGTGCGGATGCAGCACCCCGTTCGCCACGAAGCCGCTCATCCCGATTACATCCGCCGCCTCCGTCGGATTCTTCACAAACATATTCTTCGAAGGAAAGGTCCCGTTGCTCACCTGATGCACCTGGTAGCCGCGCACGCTGCCCATGCCGGAGAGAATGATGGCGTTCTGAATCTTCTCCTGCTTGACCATCTTCTCGAGCCCGGCCAGCAGGTCCGTATCGAACTTGAAGCGCAGTAATACAACCCGTTCGAACTGCGTGGCCACCGCGTACACATCGGGCACCTTGTCGCTGAGCCCCTTGGCGTCGTCCGCCGGATTCTTCGCGGCATTCACGATCTCGTGCCGTGTCTCCTGCGCGGCCAGAGCCGCGGCCAGCACCAGCGTCAAAAGCATCGCTCTCATGGCTTCCCCTTCTCCACGCCCTTCGTGGACACCATATATTTCGACAGCATGTAAGGAGCCTCCCACGTTGGCAGCGCCTTCGGGGATGTCACATATTCGAAGAAGTGATTGGTCACCTGTCCGAAGTGCGCCTCATGTCCGACGCGGAATTTCTCGGGGATCACGATGCGAATTTCGGCGCCGCTCTTCACCGCCGCAAGGCCCGGCCAGCGCGCCTGTAGGGCCGCCACGCGACGGTCCACCGCCTCACCTACGCCCGCCGCGCCGCCCGCTACATAGACCTCGGGCACGTAGCGCTCCGCCTTGCCCTGCCGAATTTCGATGCGCGATTTGGTCCCGCGGAAACTCGCCTCGTACACGTCGCCGCCTTCCACCGCCTCCCAGTTCCACACGATCTCAAGCGCCACGTGCACGCCGCGCAGAGTGTACGCCACCGCATTGTTGCAGTAGTAATCCAGCACACCATCGTGTACGTGGCCTGCCAGCGCGGCCGGGAATTCGCCGTCGCCGGTGACGCGCGTGAACTGCTCTTTCGTCATGCGCAGCGGCCAGCGCCTCCCGCTCAACACCTCGATATCCTTGCGATAATCTACCGCCTGATCGGGGAACGCCGTCCACTGCACCAGATCGACCACGTGCGTGCCCACATCGGCCAGGCCCTCGCCGTATTCATTGATATCGAAGAACCACGGCGGCCGCCGCAAAGGCGTACCGGCCACCACCTTCATCACGTGATGGACGCTCCGCGCGCGTACGGCGGGATCCTTCTCGCTGCCGCGATCGAGCGCGCCGAAGATCGCTGCGTCGTTCACCAATGCGCGCTGGATTTCGCTGGTGACCTCGTAGCGCTCGGTCATGATGTCGTAAGCGGCCAGATTGCTGCGGGCGGCCAGCGCCAAAGCTTCTTCCAATTTGGGCAAGTCGGCCGACGTGATGATCCAGGGCTTATCGGCGAGCACGTTCAAGCCCGCCTTCAACGCCGCGATGATGCGGTCGATCTTGCCGCGATTCCGGCCCGTGAACACCACGATATTTCCGGCACGGCCGCGTAGCATTTCGCCCATCGGGTCGTTACTGGTGTGGATGTCGAGCGCCCAACGCGTGGGATTATCGGCGCGCGAATTGAAGAGGCGAATACGATTCAGGTAATCCAACAGGTCGGGCCCCAGAGGCGCGTACACCGTCACCTTCGGATCTACCCACGGATACATATCCCGCTGCAAGAGCGTGGCGTGGAAATGCCCCGGGTCCACAATGATCAATTTGGATTGCATAAAATCGGTTTGCGCGCGCAGTGCCGCCACGCCCGAAAGCGCGGCGGCGAGTACTACGCAACGCAGGTTCACTTGCCGCCCATCACGCCTGCCAGCAGGAACACCAGCGGAGCGTTCCAGTTGATAGCGACTTCATTGGCGGAATACGCCTCCTGATCGTCCAGGAAGCACTTCGCCGGAGGAGTGTCGGCCGGCAAGTTCTTCATCGCCGGATCCTGCTTGCCGCGGTTGGGGCCACCGGAGAGCAATCCCGGCCACGGCGCGGCATTCTTATCGGCGCCGCTCGGGCGATGGTGCGGATGCAGAAACGGATTCTGGCCCACCTGCGTGACATAAGAGAGCGACAACGCGTTGCGCCCCAGCAGGTAGTGCAAATTGTCGAGCGCGGTTTCGGTATACGCAGGCTTCGCTTCCAAGGCGTTGGCGACCAGCAACTGCATGCCATAATTCGCCACCACCGCATTCGAGCCCCAAATGTAGTCGCGCGACGTAAGGCTGACGCGATATCCATTCGCCCTGGTACGCTCTACAATCTGGTCGGCCGCGGCGAGCGACGCCTTTCGAATGGCGCCCACCGCTTCCGCGTCCTTGCCGCCGCCCAACACGTAGGCCCACAATCCGAGATTTCCGACCGTGGGCCACGATTGCGCACCCACCGCACGAAGCCCGGGCAGAAACTCCGCGTAGTGGGCCAGGAAGTAGGTTTGATACTCCGCCTTGCCCGTGGTGCGGTATAACTCCGCCGCCGCCCACAGCGCTTCGTCCTTGCAATTTCCGTCGCCATAGCCGCCCGTGGCAACGCCCGCCGGATTGCGGAAAGTCAGCGCCGGGTACTTCGCCAGCCACGTCCACGCTTGTTCCGCCGCCTTCAAATTCTTCGAGGCGAAGCCCGCGTCGTAGGCCTTGTACGCGCGCCCAGCGATCGCCATTACAGCCGCGAAATCGCCAGTCGCGCAACTCGTCTTAAAAGGTTCGGTCCCGCTGCCCACCACCACGCTCACCAACTTATCGTCCTCTGGCATGACGAAGCCGGAGAACTTCTCGCTGGTCTGCTTGTGCCACACCCCGCCGTCCACATCCTGCATGCCGAGCATCCACTCCAGATTCCAGCGGATTTCGTTCAGGATATCGGGCGTCCCGTTACCGCTCTCCGGCAATTTGAGTTTCACGCCGCGCACCGCCCCACCGTACATCTCCGCGGTCCACAGCAGCGTCCCGGTCGACAACCCGGAGTTGACCACGTAGCGGCCATAGTCGCCCGCATCGTGCCAGCCGCCCTTGGATTCGCGCGGCCCTGTCTTACCGCTCGACGCATGCCACGCGCCTTCCAGATGACAGGCCGCGTGCTTGAACTCCGGGAACTCCGGGCCCATATCCACCGCCGTGCCGCAGCGCTGCCCGTAGAACGATCGCATCGCCAGATACCAGGCGCGCCCGTACACATCCGGTCCAATCGCGAATTCCCAACTGCGTCCCACGCCCGGTACGTCCACGTAATACTTGCCGGCAGCGGTGAGCTTGCTGAAGTCCGCCGCCTGCACGCGGTCCCCGGAATCGGCATCGCTTGCAGCCGCGCCCAGAGTTCCGCGCATGGCGATTCCACCGTCGCCCGACCGTTTCACGGTGAATTCAGTGGGCGCGTTCCCCGTCGCCGCCACCGCGACCAGAGCGACCTTCGGCGCCCCGCTCAAGTAGCCCACCTGATCGACCTTAATCTCGGTCGCCGCACCCGCTGCCAGCGCTCTTCCGGCCAGCAACAGCAAAATCGCCGTACTATTTTTCAGGTTCATCGTAATGACGCATACGCCGAATCCAGATATTGCGATAGCGCACCGGATTGTGATGGTCTTGCAGCGCCAGGGGTTCCTCTGCGCCGTGCGCCGCGTAGGTCGCCACCTTGCGGTAGACCATCGCGCCCATCACTTCCTTGCGATTGTGCATCAGCACATTGTTCATGAAAAGCGTCTGATAGGCCGGCTTGACCAGCTTTTCGCCCTCGAAGCGCGGCGCCTCGAACACGATGTCATAGACCTGCCACTGCCCCGGAGGACGGCTGGGATTGGCCAGCGGCGGCCACTGGCCGTAGATCGCGCCCGCCTGTCCGTCGGCGTATGTCGGATTCTTGAAGGCGTCCAGCACTTGCAGTTCGTAGCGGCTCATGATGAGGATTCCGCTATTGCCGCGGCCCTGGCTGGTGCCCTTGACGTCGGCGGGTTCGCTCCATTCCACGTGCAACTGGACGTCGCCGAACTTGTCCTTGGTGATCAGGTCGCCGTTGCCGGCGCATTCAAAATAGCCATCTTTCACCGGCCAACTGGGCGCAATCAATTTGCCCGCATCCGCGCCCTTGCCCATCTGCCCCCACTTCGATAGGTCCTTGCCATCGAATAGTACGATCGCATCGGACGGCGGTGCATAGGGCGTGGCGCCCGGAGTCACCACCGGAGGGTGCGGACGCTCCGGATCGTGAACGTGCCATTTCATACCGGGGAGGATCGGCGTGTCGGTGAAGCCGAGATCGCCGGGCTTGGCCTGTTGCTGTTGCGCGGAAGCGGTCCAGAACAGCAGAGCGCCCGCGGTAATTCCAAGTGCGATGCGAATTCGTGTTCGTGAAATCATAGCTTGACGGCTACCAGCATAATGGGAGTCGCCGCCTGCCGCAACGCTGGCACTTCCGCCTGACCTAAAACACCCGGCGCTTGAGCCGCTCCAGGGTGAACTTGGCGGTGTCGGCGACGATCATGACAGCCATTACACCGGCCTGTACCGGGTCGCTCACCACCAGGTCGGCGGCGTCGGGGACACTGCCCGCCATATTCAGGCTGATCACTACCAACCCCTGCTGGCGCACTTCGCGCACCGCGGTTTCGATATCGCCGCCCATCAGCGAGCCTGCCAGCACCAATGCCTTGGCGCGCGGCAATCTGGCCACGGCGCGCACCGCGTCGGCGAGTTTCTGCTCCCCGACCAGGGGGATTGTGTCCACCGAAATGTGCTCGCCGCGGATATTGTGACGGTCGGCCTCGCTGACCGCGCCGATGGCAACCTGCCCCACCTGCGCACCGCCGCCCATGATGATGATGCGCTTGCCGTAGATGGCCTGCAAAGTTTTCACGGCTTCCACATTGCGCACGATTTCGAGCGCATGCAGGTCGGCGATCAGTTCGTCGATGCCACCCGGCAATTCGACTTCGAAATACGTCCGCGCTTCCATCGGACGGTTCGCCAGAATTTCAACCG
>JBDTPR010000197.1:0-10189 GCA_039932635.1 Candidatus Solibacter sp. | reverse complement strand
CCCCCCGCCGAATTTTCAAAGCCAAACTGGCCGCCGGAAACAGGCGGCGGAAA
Source organism: Candidatus Solibacter sp. (assembly GCA_039932635.1). Taxonomy (GTDB): domain Bacteria; phylum Acidobacteriota; class Terriglobia; order Bryobacterales; family Bryobacteraceae; genus Solibacter. The sequence continues at coordinate 10,136 of JBDTPR010000197.1, read as the reverse complement.
GAGACCGTCTGGTCCTGTTATCCCGCTCACCGTTGGCCGTACCCCGTTCGAAACGCACCGCCTACAGATTCGAAACCGTTAGAAGCTGTACCCTACCGTGAACATGGGAGTGAACTGATGCATCATGCCGCTGCGTTTAGCGCCCGCGGCCGGTGAGAACAGCCGCTCCGGAAACAGCGAGATGTAGTCCCGAAATTCTCCGCTCACCCCCACGCGATCGTGGACGCGAATCTTCACTCCGCCGCCCACGTCGAACAGAGGCTTCCACTCACTCTGCGTAGTCAGCGAGGCAATCCGATTCAAAGGCTGCGGACTCGGCAGATTGCCCGTCGTGTCGTAGTACTTCGCGCCAAAGCCTCCCGCTGCGAACGGCCGTATGCGCCCCGCGCGCGGCCGCAGATGAATCAGCACGTCATAGACAAACGTGTGCGATTGCGCCTTCACGCCGCTCTCCACGGAGCCGGACTTCAGGAAGGTGTCGCCACCTTGATACACGTAGCGGAACTCGCCGGCGAAGTGCTCGAACAGGTCTTCCGACACCGCCCCGGTCACGACCATCTGACTCTTAATACCCGCGTCGGCCGTGCCGCCCGGCGATGTAATAGTAGCGTTCTTGTACGCGCCGTACCCCAGGCCGCCGCCAATCACCCAATTCTGCGCGCAGCAAACGCCGGCGAATAAGAATCCCGCTATAAATGCATTCCGAGTCACACTTGCAGTACACAACAGCGGCCCGCTCCAACGCAACGTTAACGTTAGAAAGGCTCGGGATGCACCGTCACATCGGCTTGCGGCGCGAGTTCCTGGATCGCGCCCTCGATGGTCTCGGTCAAGGCGTGCGCCGCGAACAACGTCTGATTGCCATCCACCAGCACATGCAAATCGATGAACAGGATGGGCCCGGAGTAGCGCGCTCGTACATGATGACAATCCATCACGCCGGGCACCGCCGAGACCACCGCCAGAATGCGTTCTTCCATGCCCTCGGGAGCCGAATCCACCAGCGCATCCACGGTGCGCTTCCCAAGCTGCCAGCAGACCCAGATCACCAGCACCGACACGCCCAACGCCGCCACCGCATCCGCCTCGCGCAGCCACGCGACCGACGGAATCCATTCGCCAAGCTTGACGCACGCCAGCCCGAGAATCACCACCGACGAACTCCACACGTCGGTCTCGAAGTGCAGCGCGTCCGCCTCCAGCGCCTGGCTGTGGTAAAGCTTGGCGGCGCGCGCGAGCATCCGCGACCGGGAGATGTCCACCACGATCGACGTCGCCATCACGGCGAAGCTCCAGATCGTCACTTCCACATCCACTTTATGGAAGAAGAGCCGGTGGACGGCCTCGCGGATGATCCACCCGCAGGTCACAAACAGCAGCAGCGTTTCGACCAGCGCCGAGAGATTCTCCACCTTGCCGTGGCCGTAGAGGTGCGAACGGTCGGCGGGCTTGCCAGAGATCCGCACCGCGATGTAAGTCATCAGCGCTGCCACCAGATCGAGCGCGGAGTGCGCCGCTTCCGCCAGAATGCCGAGACTGCCGGTCAGCAGGCCGACGATGGTCTTCATCGTCGTGAGACCAACCGCGGCCCACAGCGAACTCAACGCGGCGGACCGCTTCTCCCGTTCCTGGATGTCCATGACCGCAGTCAACTTCGGAGTCCTCTCTCCGAATCTACCACGCGACGGGATGCCCGCTGTTTACCGCGCGAGCACTCGCGAGAGCAGCGCCTGCGCTTCGCTCTGAATCGTCCGCAGGTGTTCTTCGCCGGCGAAACTCTCGGCGTACAGCTTGTACACGTTCTCCGTGCCCGATGGCCGCGCCGCAAACCAACCGCGCGCCGTAGACACTTTCAGCCCGCCCAAGGGCGCGCCGTTCCCCGGCGCCGTGGTCTGCATGTTGACGATCGGATCGCCCGCCAGTTCGGTCGCGTTCACGTCCTCCGGCGAAAGCGCCTGCAACACCGCCTTCTGTTCCGGCGATGCCGCCGCGTCGATGCGCTGATACACCGGTGCGCCGAACTGCTGGGTTAGCGATTGGTAGATGTCGCCGGGATCCTTGCCCGTCCGCGCCATCATTTCCGCCGCCAGCAGCCCCATGACGATGCCGTCTTTATCGGTGCTCCAGGGCTTGCCGTCGAGGCGGAGGAACGAAGCACCCGCGCTCTCTTCCCCGCCGAAACCAAGCGTGCCGTCGAACAGGCCGGCCACAAACCACTTGAAGCCCACAGGCACTTCCACCAGGCGGCGACCCAATTGGGCGGCCACGCGGTCGATCATGCTGCTGGATACCAGGGTCTTGCCCACGCCCGCATCCGCCTTCCATTGCGGACGATGAGCGAAGAGGTACGAGATCGCCACCGCCAGGTAATGGTTCGGATTCATCAGCCCGGCGTTGCGCGTCACAATTCCGTGCCGGTCATGATCCGTGTCGCAGGCGAAGGCGACGTCGTACTTGTCCTTGAGCGCGATCAGCCCGGCCATCGCGTATGGAGACGAACAATCCATGCGGATTTTTCCGTCCCAATCCACGCACATGAAACGAAATGTGGGGTCGGGATGGTCGTTCTGGATCGTAAGATTGAGGTGATACCGATCGGAAATCCTCTGCCAGTAGGCCACGCCCGCGCCGCCCAGGGCATCGGCGCACAAATTGAGGCGCGCGTCGCGGATGACGTCCATGTCCAGCACGCTCGACAGATCGTTCACATACTCGGAGACGAAATCGTGAAGGTGCACGTTCTGCGAGCCGAAGGCGCGCGAGCGCGGCCAGTGATGCACTTCGTGCTGATCCTTGGCGGGATGCGCGAGGTGCTGAAGCAGGACGTTGGCCCGATTTTCGATCCACTGCGTGGCAGCGGCATCCGCCGGTCCGCCATCGGGCCCGTTGTATTTGAAGCCGCCGTCCTGCGGCGGATTGTGCGACGGCGTGATCACGATGCCGTCGGCCAGTTCGTCCGTCAGGTGGCGATTATGCGTCAGAATGGCGTGCGAGAGCGCTGGCGTCGGCGTGTACCCTTTGTCGTAATCGATCTTCACTTGCACGCCGTTCGCCGCCAGCACTTCTACCGCTGTGACGAAGGCCGGCTCCGACAAGGCATGCGTGTCCTTGGCCAGAAACAGCGGACCGTGCGTGCCGCCGAGCATTTTCCGGTAATCGCAGATCGCCTGCGTGATCGCCATGATGTGGCGCTGGTTGAACGAGCAGCGCAGCGACGTCCCGCGATGCCCGGAGGTGCCGAAGGCCACCTGCTGCGATGCCACGCCCGGATCTGGGCGATCGGTGTAATACGCGGTAATCAGCTTGGGAACATCCACCAGCATTTCCGGGGTCGGATGCTTGCCGGCGAGGGGGTGGGGACTGGGCATCGTTGCTACATTACCACCAACCGATTGCTCGGGCGAAGCCGTTTCGCGGCGCCGCAGGCGTTTGCCGGGGTTCGCGCAATCATGTTAGCTTGGAAATTAAAGAGTTCGGGCACCATTTCACGCAATCTATTCCGAAGGAGAGTAACCTCATATGCCATTAGTCTCGATGCGGCAGCTTCTTGATGAAGCCGCCAAGGGTGGGTACGGAGTTGGCGCGTTCAACGTCAACAACATGGAACAAATTCAGGCGATCATGGAAGCTGCCACGGAGACCCAGTCCCCGGTCATCGTGCAGGCCAGCCGCGGTGCGCGGTCGTATTCCCAGGACCGCTTCCTCTATCACTTGATGATCGCAGCCACCGAGATCTATCCCGAGCTCCCGATTGTGCTGCATCAGGACCACGGCAACAGCGTGGCCACCTGCAAGAGCGCCATCGATATGGGCTTTACCAGCGTGATGATGGATGGTTCGTTGATGGAAGACGGCAAGACTCCTTCCAGCTTCGAATACAACGTGCAAGTGACGCGTGCAGTGGTAGAACTGGCGCACGCCAAGGGCGTTACGGTGGAAGGCGAAATCGGCTGCCTCGGCGGCATCGAAGACGGCCACGGCGCTGGCGGCTCCGGACTCGAGCACCTGACCGATCCCGATCAGGCTGTCGAATTCGTGAAGCAGACCGGCGTGGACGCTTTGGCGATCGCGATCGGCACCAGCCACGGCGCCTATAAGTTCAGCAGCAAGCCCACCGGCGAGACCCTGAAAATGGCACGCCTGATCGAGATTCACCAGAAGCTGCCCAACGTCCACCTGGTCATGCACGGCTCTTCCAGCGTGCCGAAGGAACTTCAGGACATCATCAATCAGTACGGCGGCAAGCTGAAGCCCACGTGGGGCGTGCCGGTAGAAGAAATTCAGCTCGGCATCCGCAACGGCGTGCGTAAGATCAACGTGGACACCGATAATCGTCTGGCCATGACCGGCGCGATCCGCAAGGTGTTCGCCGAGAAGCCCGAAGAGTTCGATCTCCGCGGCTACATGAAGCCCGCGCGCGAAGCGATGAAGAAGGTAGTGGCGCAGCGCATGACGCAGTTCGGTCAGGCCGGCCACGCGAAAGATTACTCGCCGATCCCGTTGTCGGTGATGGCCGAAACGTACAAGAAGGAAGCCGTAGCCGTCTAGTTCCAAAATGCCCGCGCAGAGCCGTCGCCCTGCGCGGGCAACCTCCATGACGGAGAACGAACTCGCGACGGAAATCGTAGACGCTGCCTACCAAGTCCACAGAGCCCTGGGCCCAGGCTATTAGAATCCGCCTATACGGCGACCCTAGTTTTCGAGTTGAAGGCGAAGGGCCTCCGACTCCTTCACCAATACCCAATTCCGATAATCTACAAACACGTTCACCTGGATGAAGGCTTCCGGGCAGACCTTATCGTGGACGACAAGGTGATCATCGAAATCAAGTCCGTCGAAACCATAGCCCCTGTCCACCGCAAGCAGCTCCTGACCTACTTGAGGCTTGCCGACAAGCGCCTAGGCCTCCTGATTAACTTCAACGTGGCCCTGATCAAAGATGGGATCACGCGTGTTGTGAATAGGCTGGAAGACTAGGTCCTAGGTTTTTTTTCTTTGCGCCTTTGCGTGAGAATGCCTTTCCTGCCGATGGTGTGGGCTCGTGATTTGTGCGGGCGGTTGTTCTCACGCAAAGGCGCAAAGACGCAAAGAAAACCATAAGAAATTATTTCGTTTGTGTTTTTACACACCAGTCAAGCAAATGACAGTACTCGCCTTTTCGATTAGTAACCGATGGGTGATTGCTTTACATACTATTGCCCTCATACAATCGTACGGTCGATCACAGTAAATCAGGCGTAAGTAAGCTGGGGGTCCAATTCTGTCTTTTCGCACGTCCTTATTCGCCATTTTGAGTCTTGTACTGCCGGCTTCCGCATATGGCGCTCTCACGATCGTGGGTAATGGAAACAACGTAACTGTGGACGCCGGCGGCTCTTATAGCGTCACAGTTCCCGACGCTGGCTGGAGTTTCACCGGCAACGTCGGCACACCTCTTACCAACCTCCGGGTACACACCGGAGCAGACGCGGTTGGGGGCTACAGCGAGATCTCGTTTGAGTTCCACTTAGGCGTGGACCGGCGGGCTTCGATACGCACTTACTCGGACCGCCCGAACATCCTGTTCACCGCAGGCAACCCTTCGGCCGCCACAGCGAATGATTTTGCATTCCCGAACTTCACCGAATACCCTCGCGGTCTCGACCACCTGACGTTTTCCGGAATCTTCGCCCCGCCCAGCTTTGGGGACTTTGCCTCCGATAGCCCTTGGATTTTCTTCGCCCCGTCCGGCCGGACCTTCATTCTCTCGCCGGCCGGAAACTTCATGGCAGCCAGCACGCACTGGGGAGCGAATAGCGAACTGGCCAGTGGCATCTCGACTGAAATCCCATCCCTGCCGGGCGGCTTCGAGCACCGCACCCTGCTGGTGGTGGAGACGGGAATCAATCGCGCGTTCGATACCTGGGGACAAGCGCTCACGTCGCTGGGAGGCAAGACCCGCCCTGCAAACGATGCCGACGTGAGCCTGAATAAGGCCGGCTATTGGACCGACAACGGCGCCAGTTACTACTACCACACGGCCGACGGCATGAACTACGAGCAGACGCTGACGGCGATCAAGCACGATTTCGAGCGCGCCGGAATCCAACCGGGCTACATCCAACTGGACAGCTGGTTCTATCCCAAAGGCAAGGTGGCCATGTGGGACAACAACGGGGCTGGCATTTATCAGTACGTCGCGGCGGCGCCGCCGTTTATGGGCGGCCTGGCACGGTTTCAGCAGAATCTCGGTCTGCCGCTGATCACCCACGCTCGCTGGATCGACGCGTCCAGTCCCTACCGCACGCTATACAAAATGTCGGGCAACGTAGTCACCGACGCGGCGTACTGGGAGACCGTCGCCTCATACCTGGCGACGTCCGGAGTGGCGACGTTCGAGCAGGACTGGCTGGCGGACAAAGCTCACGCCGAATTCAATCTGACCGACGGCGCGGAGTTCCTGGATAACATGGCCGCGTCGATGGCGCGGCGTAACATCACGATGCAGTACTGCATGGCATCCGCACGCCACTTTTTGCAGAGCTCGCGATACAGCAACCTGACCACGATTCGCACCAGCGGAGATCGCCTGGAACGCGATCGGTGGACCGATTTCCTCTACGCCTCGCGCCTCGCCAGTGCGTTGGGCGCCTGGCCGTTCACGGATAATTTCATGAGCGGTGAAACCAGCCAGCTCCTGCTCGCCACGCTCTCCGCCGGCCCGGTGGGGTTGGGGGATCCGGTCGGCTCACTGAACGCCACAAACCTGTTGCGGACCGTCCGGCGGGACGGCGTGATCGTGAAGCCCGACGTTCCCCTGACGCCGACCGACGCCAGTTATGCCGGCATGGCGCACAATGCGAACGCTCCTCAGGTGGCTTACACCTGGTCCGATTTTGGAGCGCTGCGTACTAACTACGTCTTCGCGTTCACTCACGGTTCCAATGCCGAAGTATCTCTCAGGCCTTGGGATTTGGACGTCCGGACACCGGTTTACGTCTATGACTATTTCGCCGGCACCGGCGAATTGATGAGCCCCCTGGACGTGATTCGGAAGCAGATTTCAGGCGACGCACTTTATCTGGTGCTGGCGCCTGTCGGAACATCGGGGGTTGCCGTGTTGGGCGACGCCGGACAGTTCGTGACCATGGGGAAGAAACGCATCTCGGGCATGTCGGACAACGGCACGGCCAATGTGACGGTGACCTTTGCGAAGGGCGAAACCTCGCGTTTGATCACTGCCTACGCCACGGCGGAACCCGCCGTTGATGCGTCCGCAGGCCGGGTGGAAAGCGCCACTTACGACGCCGTAACTCACCTGCTCCGGGTCACGGTATTGCCGGGCGCGGACGGCACCGCGGTGATTCGTATCCAACCTGCGTCGCGCAAGATTCGGCCGCCGCAACGCGTCCGACCTTCTAAATAGGCCGGATGGCAAGAGTGAGCCCTGCCTGACTGCCGGAATCACCCACCGTCACCGAGAGCGGCACCGCCGGACCGGTGTCGCTCGAAGCCGGAATCCGCAGGTTCACCTGGATGATTCCCTGTGCCATGCCCGGAGCGCCGCCGGCGTAAAGCACCTCGGCCTTCTGACTGCCAATCCAAGCGACCAATGGAAGCAATGGCACGGGTAACTCCGTGGCGCCCGTCCACGCGCCGTCCAACCCCGGCGGCGATAACTGCCCCACTCCAGTAAGCCAGAGCGTAATCACGGAACCGGGAGTTGCCGCATTTTCGGCCGAGTTGAAGGTGCCCTCCTGGTTCTGCGCCAGCGCCTGGCCGGAACCGGAACCGCCTGCCGAAAAGATACCGGGGCTGGCGGGTAACACAGCCACCGGAACCAACTCCGACGGCTCATTCTGGTAGCGCACTTGCACCTTCGTGGTGGCGCCGGTAATGCCAAAAGGCACGATCGCACTCACCTGGCTAGCGCTGGCGTAGATCATGGGGGCCGGGATACCGTCAAACAGAACCTGTGTGCCGGCGAGCGTGGTGGAGATCCATCCTGAGCCATCCACCTCCGTACCGGCGGCAGTGCTGGGACCAAGATTCGAACCGAAGACACTCACCAGTTCGCCGGGGGATATTCCGTCCTGGGAGTAGCTGGCCGCGTTCGCCAGATTGGAAATCACGGGCACGATCCGCTCGATCTCGGGCGGCGAGAACAGGCCGTACACGGTCACGACTTTCGAGGAACTGGCGACGTATACCTTGCCGTTCGCCACGGTAGGCGGCACGAATTTGGCGACGGGCGGCAGGCGGTCGCGGGCGGGATTGAACTCACTACTCCATAACTCACGCGAGAGATCCGACGCGTCATATGCATTGAGCACGCCGGGGGCATTCGGGTCGGAGAAGTTGCCGGTACTCTGCCACAGGATTCCGGAACCATCGAGTCCGCCATTGGCGGAGAGCGTCATTCCCGTCCGCGAATATTGAACGAGTTCCGAGCCGCTGGAGACAGGCTCCGGATAGATTGTCTTACCGTTGATCGCAAAACACTTCAGCGGTTCTCCGCGGGCCCGCGTGTAGACGTATGCGTCTTCTCCACGGCTCCACAGCGCGAACGTGAAGATGGAGCCGTCGTGGGCGGCGATCACACTGCTGCCGGTGGGCGATCTCATGGCATCGCCGTCGAGCACATATAAGTTGCCTAACTTATCCGAACCGACCATGGTATGTGTACCGCTTACCAGTGCTGGGCCGGATAAGTCGAAGTCATTTTGGGACATCACCTGCCAGTCTTTTGGGGTAAAGAAGTCGAGTAAGGCGGGACCGCCCGGCGAGAGCTTGATAAAGCTCTGGCTGAAGTTGCGCGTCGCGTCGTAATCGCCATTCCCCGTGACGGCATAGATGTTCCCCTGACGATCGGCGGCGGGACCGCGCCCCGATTGCCAGAAAGCGCCGCCGCTGCCATCGGGCGTGCTGACGAAGGCACCAGGCTGCCGGGTAAGATCCGAGGCGTCGTACTTCAACATCCAGCCGTGATAAGGATACTGGTCGCCGTGGGAGCCAAAGCTGACGTAGACGGAATTGTTGGCTAACAGCAAGCCGGGACGCTGGATGTGTTGCGGAGAGACGAAAGGAAGTGTGCCGTCGGGAAGCGCTCCGGCGCCTATTCCCGGGACGGCGCCAGTGATTGCGACCGGACCATTCATCCGCTCGGCGCCGGTCGCGAGATCGAGCGCGTGCAGATGGAACAGGGGCAACCCGCGGTCGTACACTTCGGACACAACGTACAGAACGCCACGCTGAAGGTCGATTGTCCCTGTGCTCAGGATGCCTACGTCATTCGAAATGTCGCCGTTTGGGCCGAAGAGCACGGTCGCTGGCACCGGCGTTCCCAAGTTCACGCGCCACAGCACGGAGACTGGAGACAACGCATCGGCGTCGAACGCGTAGACGCTGTTATTCATGGTGGCGATGAACAACACGTTGCGCGTTCCCTGCCCCGGCATAGGCAACTGGCTTACATACAGTGGCTGGGCGTAGACTTGGCCATCCACCTGGAGTGTGCCGAGTTTGCCAAAGGCGCCGCCGTTGACAGTAGCCGGCGAAAGCTCAATTTCCTCTAAGTTGGCGTTGGTCCGGTCATTGCTACCATTGGCGGTAAGTACGTTGACTTGCGCCTGACTCGATCCGGCACAGAGCACCAGCGCGAACAGCGATTTGGCAATAGAACCTGAGTACTTGCACACCTAATACAGAAAACTCTGTATTGGACCGTCGGGTTTCCAGGTGTATCCTTGAGTGCACCCTTGCGATGAGCTATTAAGCACCGTCGAAGGAATGAATAGGGGATATTAATGACTGGGCTTATCCTTTGGAGGCTCGAAGGCATAGAAATCCTCCGTAAAACGCCTCTCATACTCCTCGCGCAGCTCTGCAATCCTCGCGTACGATTCCGAACGCACGATCAGTCCCGCATGATGGTCCTGCACCAACCGCCACACCACTTCGGGAGCGTCGTACGCCGAGGTATCCGGACGCTCCTGCCGCGCCAGTGAAATCAAGAGTGCGGCATACTCCTCGCGAAGCACCGCCACCTCGTAGTCCGCCGCCGTCGGCGCCGCCGCCTGCACGCCGTCGCCGACCGCGATGATCGGCGGCTCCGTGCCAAACGACGCGTCCGCCGCAATGCACACCGCAAACACTCG
>JBDTPR010000196.1:0-10216 GCA_039932635.1 Candidatus Solibacter sp. | reverse complement strand
TCACGCATCTGCTGGAAGAGTTAGACCGTGCGCTCGGGTTATTCCGTAGGGTCCCCACGCGGATAGGGCCGGTGCGCCGGGTTCAGCGCCCGACGCCCATGGTCACGGTGTTTGAGGTAATGCCTCGGATGGAGATGGATACGGAAACCGAACTCCCCAGTGCAGAATCGGCAGGCACCTCGACGTTAATTTGATATGTCGCTACGAGCCCCGGCGCCAGGCCGGAGAAGAGAACCCGCGCTTTCCCGCCGCCAATTGCTACTGTCGGAGTGTTAATGGTCTGGGCCGGGGGATTCGCGGGTGAGGCGGCGCCGGTAACCGGTTGGTTTGTCACCGGGCCCAGACCGGTGCAGTAGATAATTGCGACCGAAGAGCCTGCAGTTGCGGGGTGTGAACCATCGAGGACGCGATACGAACCATCCACAATCACTCCCTGACCCGTCCCGTCGGCCGTGATCGTGAAAATGCCAGGAGCGAAGGTCGCAAGGTTCAAAGCCTGTGGCGCACCCGCTTGGCCATTGTTGCCGGCGGCCAGCGTGACGGTCGTCCGCCCGGCCAATTCCCACGGAATCTGGACGTTGGCCTGGTTGTTGGCCACAGCGAAGAGCGGTGCGGCATATGCCCCGGCGAACTGCATCGAAAGGCCCGCGATCATCGTGGGGAGCGGAAGACTCTGAGCGGAACCGGCCACGCCAAAAGACCCGAAGACGGCTGCGATGCTGCCGGGTGCGAGGGTGCCTCCGTAGTTGGCGGCGTTCACGATCCCTCCCGGTTTGATTGACGGTCCAATTGCCACCGCGGAGAAGTTGGCGACATCCTCAGCCCCGACGGTGACCGACCCGCCGCCGGAGACCGCGACACGATTGATCATTTGAGGAGGCGCGTTGCCGGACACTTGAGCGGAAATCGCAATTGGGGGATAAGTCTTGCCCGCTGCGAGCGGGTCGCTTCTGGAACAAGTGGCGGCCGCACAGTTCCATCCATTGCCGGACATGGATGTCAGCGTCATGCCTTCCGGTAGGAACTCCGTCACTGTGACCGCGCCCACGGTGGCGCCGGCCCCGGCCGCATTCGAAACCATGACCGTAAAGACCCCCGTCCCGGGCGCCAAGGTTCCCTCGTGACTTAGCGATGCTCCAAGCAGCGCGCGGGTGCCCTCGAGCATCAGGGCGACGATGGAACTGTCTCCTTTATCGCTGCCGTAAATTGTGCCGGCCGCGTCCACGGCCAACCCTGCGGGGCTGAAAACGCCACCGGGCAGACAGGCACGGCCCGGACAGCCCACACCATAGCGGGGGCTTGGCTTACTGATGAGGGTGATGACCCCGTCCGGGCCCACCTTCCCGATGCCGCCGCTCACGGCAGCCAGGAGGTTACCCGATGGATCCAGAGCAATACCACTCACCTGGTTGAACCGCAACGCCTGCCAGTCGCTGACCGTGCTGACCGTCCCGTTCGTAGCGACCTTGCGGATCACTCCGTTGTATCCCTCGGCGATATAGAGATTTCCGGTACCGTCGAATACGATGTCTGACGGCCCCGAGATTTTAGCCTGAGCGGCAGGACCACCATCTCCCGAGTAACCCTCCGTCCCGGTGCCGGCATAAGTGGTGATCGTCCCATCGCGAGCAACCTTGCGGACTCGGGCATTGAGAAATTCCGCGATGTACAGGTTTCCCGCGGCGTCGAAGGCCAGACCTGCCGGGCGGGAGAGTTGTGCACTGGTGGCTGGTCCGCCATCGCCGGCGTGGCCGTTCGTCCCGTTGCCCGCCACGGTGGACACAATCCCGTTGGGAGTCACCTTTCGCACGCGATCATTTCCAAAATCGGCGATGTATAGATTGCCGGCGGCATCGAGTTTCAGTCCGGCAGGGAAATTGAATGCCGCGTTCGCTGCCGGCCCCCCGTCGCCGGAATAGCCGATCACACCGGTTCCAGCGATGGTGGTGATTTTGCCGTCCGTGGTGATTTTGCGAATCCGGCTATTCCCGTCGGAGACGTAGAGGCTTCCGGATGCATCGAAGGTCACGCGCTCAGGGCCGTTCAACTGGGCGGCAGATGCCAATCCGCCATCGCCCAAATAGGTGTGCGAACCGTCGCCAACTACCGTGTTGATGGTGCCGGCGGCGGTCACCGAGCGAACCCGGCTGTTGTGTTCGTCGGCGATGTAGAGGTTATCGGCCGGGTCGATGCTTATGCCGACAGGCCAGTTTAGCCTTGCCTTTGAAGCCTGGCTGCCATCTCCCGCAAAACCCGCAGCGCCTGTGCCGGCGACGGTGGTGATCGTTCCGTCCTTCGCGATCTTCCGAACCGCGTGATTTTTGCTGTCTGCAACATAGATCGTGCCATCGGCCGCCACAGCGATGCTGGTTGGATAATTGAGTTGAGCGTTTGCCGCCGGACCACCGTCGCCTGAGTATCCCGGACGGCCGTTCCCGGCTATCGTGATCAAGATACCGCCAGTGCCGATTCTATGGACAGCGCTGTTTTGAGAGTCCGTAAACAGCAGGGCGCCGCCGCTTTCTATTGCAAGACCGAAGGAGGCAGGAACGCGCGGAAGTACGTGAGTCAAGTCTTCCCGGTAGATGACCGTGGAAATGACTTGCCTGGGCGTGACCATCCTGAGCGCGTAGTTGCCCGTATCCGCGATATAGAGATTACCGTTGCCGTCGACGGCGACCGCCCGAGGGTAGTAGAGGGCGGCTTGGGTAGCTGGGCCACCATCGCCTGACTGTCCGGGGACGCCGGTGCCGGCGACAGTCGTGATGATCCCATCCGGCGAGATCTTGCGTATCACGTGATTTCCGCTATCCGCGACGAAGAGGTTGCCATTCGAATCCAGGGCGAGGCTCTGTGGCTGATTGAAGTACGCGTGGGTTGCCTGGCCACCGTCGCCGGCATACCCGGCTAACAGAGAGGCGCCGGCGATTCGCGTCACTAGCCCCGCACGATCCAGCTTGAAGATGCAATTGTCAGCCGCGAAATAAAGCCCCGACGTACTCCAGGCAACGCCGGTCGGGCTTCCTCCATCGCCGGCTCCATCGGAATACAAGATTCCGCTGGCGACGAAGATCGGCATCGTCAGCGCGGGCGCGGCTGTGGGCGGCAGGCCACCCCCTGCGATGGTAGTGCTGAGATACTGCTGACTGTAAGCAGTGGCAACGAGTAGCAGCAGGAGCACCTCGACACGTCTTGCGCAGCCTTTCATTTGGCGATCCGTCTCCGATGTGGATGATAACAGAGATTACACTCTGAAACACTTCATCACACGGGGACATCTGGTCTGCCGATCCTGCGCTTGAGGTTGAATAACCATCCGGGACTGGCCACAAACAGGGCTTCGAGGAACTTGGGGCGTTTCGATCGGATCGCCAGGCTCGGTTTCGGCCTTCAAGTTGGTCGCGGTCATCGTCTGCCCCACGCGGCCCTTCCGTGCAAGACTCGCGCAAGACTCCCAGGAAAACACGCCGATATTGGCTGGACGGTGGCCTTTGGTGCGCACTGAAAACACAACCACTTAGCACGCACCGCTACTCCTTGGTACCGTCCTTTTCAGGTTCGAGTCCTGTCGCGCCCACCATTAAATCAATTACTTACAAACTGTGATTTCGACCTGCTGCTAATCAAGCAGGCGGTCAGGAGTCGAGACTCTGGGCGTTGGCAAGTCCTTTCATGCGATTAGCCCAGCTTCACGTGCCACTCAGCGCCCAAGACTTCGCCTGCGCATCACAACGGCATCAAAACTGGGTTAGACGGCCGGATCGTCTAATCGCATGCCGTCCGGTCGTTGAGGCAGATGGAACTGGTGGAACCACGGAAGCCGAGGAACCGGGCCCAGGCACCTGTATTGCGTCTGTACACGCCCGCAGCTTCGTCATCGGCGTTGTGAAGAACGCCCTTCAGATCGTCGCTGAAGCTCAGGTTAGCTGGGTTTACTTGAGCCGCCCGCGCTTTACTCGCCACACCTCCAGCACACATCGTTTCGGTCATCTCGTGACGGGGACGCGGGCGCGCAGATCTTCGAACCAGTTCAGTACAACCTGAATCCGTCCGGCCTCGGAGTTTCCGGACACCACTTGTCCTGGCTTGATGGTCGAGACGAACTTGCCGCCCGGCGTGATGTCGTAGGATCGTCGAACCAGCGGAGGAGACCCCAGGAATTGCCGGGACCACACCACCGAATTCCCGAACATGAACGCTGGTTTCGTCATGACGCCGACGGAAGCGAACTGCCCTGGGCCAGGATTGTAAAATATCTCCTTCCCATCCGGCGCCCACACCGGCTGGTTTGGGCGGTTCTCTTTCGACGGGAACTGATGTTTGATGCCCGTGGGAGGAAATGGTTCGACGTACAGGGTACGGCCTTCTGAACTCCCATAGGCCACCCATTGGCCATCGGGTGAAAATACGGCACCCGTTCGAGCCGTCGAGTGCACATCGCTGAATGGGGTGGCCTTCCTATCCCGAAGGGAGAAGGTCCACAGCGACACATCCGTCGCCTTCATGACGTCAAATAGAAGCCAGTCACCCTTTGGAGAACACGCTTGCGGTTCGTGAGATTCACCGGGCGCGGGCCTGGTCAGCCGTTCCGCCTTGCCGCTATCAATAGCCTGCCAAAAAATGGCGGAGTCACCTTCGCGATCGGACTGGAACACGACGTGCTTGCTATCGGAATACCACGCCGGAAAGCGATCGTGACCGCCGAACGTAAGCCGCCGGATGGCCGATTTGCCGGAGAGGTCGTAAATCCAGACGATAGCCTCGGTACCGTCATCGGTCCCGAAGGCAATGCGCGTACCGTCTGGAGACACGCGCGGGGATTCGTAGGGACGCGGCGGGAGCTTTAGGTGCTCCACCTTTCCATTGCGATCCGAAAGGCCAATATCGATGCCCTGCGCCCGTTGCAGCCATGGGACCGCCGAGCTGGAATTTGTCAGGTAGATGAGAGTGCCGTTGCGGGAAAAGCTGAAGTGGGCTGCGCCCGGGGCGTCTGCAGATGCGCGGGTGATGCCTTCCACCATCGCCACGGGGTCCGAGACCACCTCAAGACGCGACAGGTCGAAAGCAACGGCGAACAAGCTGCCGCCGACAGCGTAAACGAGGTGGCCAGTCGGCACAACCCGGGCATCACTGCCCCCTTCGATAATGGTGCGCCGTTCTCCGGATGTGAGCGACTGGACGACGATTCGAGCGTGATCCCACCGGTCCGGAGCGCTGCCGGTTGTCAGGCTAAACATCAGATTCCGCCCACCGGGCAGCATCTGCAATCCATTTACCCTTTCACCGCTTTTGAACGTAGCCAATGTTTGAGGCGTTCCGCCATTCCCGGACACTCGCATAATGCGCGCAATGGGCGACTGGCTTAACTCATCACGCTCACCAAACAGCATGCCGCCGGAATCCCAATTCAGGCTGTAAGGATATGGGGAGTGGCATATCGTGACCGCAACGCCCCCCGTCACGGGGACTCTCTTGATCGTCTGATCGCTCCCCGTGTGAAAGGCGATCGCCTGGCCATCCGGCGAGAACACCGGCTCCGTCAGGTTGAAGAAACCTTCCGTGCCGCGAATTGGCTTCGATTCGCCCCCTGCCATGGGCCGGAGATGCAGCCCTGACGTTGTGGCGTACACGATTTGGCTGCCATCCGGCGACACAGCGATCACACTGCGATTTGTGAACAGGGACTGTCCCTCCGGCAAGGCGAACGAGAGCCGCACCACTTGTCCCGCGGGTGGGGGCCTGAGGAACCACGCAGCCGCTCCACCGAGTACACCAGCGCCGATTGCGACAAGCACCATCGGCACGGCGCGACGCGAGAGTCGTGCCCGAGGCGTTGTGTCTAGCGGATGAGCCGAACCCGGCTCTTCGAGCACGATTCGTGCCTCACCGATATCGCGCAGCCTGTGTCTGATGTCGCGATCGAGACACCGCGCCATCAGATTCCGTAGGGAAGCGGGCGTTGATGAGGGAAGGGCGCTCCAATCGATGTCCTGGCGCAGAACCGAGGCCAGAGCTTCGGAAATGTCGTCGCCCTTGAACGCGCGCTGCCCCGAGAGCATTTCATAGAGAACTGCTCCGAATGCCCAAATATCCGCTCTCCGATCGACGGCTCGGCCTTTCGCCTGTTCTGGCGCCATGTATGACGCGGTACCGAGCAGCACACCTGCCGCGGTCATCGCGGGACTGGTAAGTGTTGGCGAATCGCCGGTACTCCCGGGGGCTCCTTCGGCGGGCTGCAATCCCTTGGCGAGGCCGAAGTCCAACACTTTCACGGCGGCGTCCGGCCTGAGCTTCACATTGGCCGGCTTCAGATCGCGATGGATGATGCCCTGCTCGTGTGCTGCCTCCAGCGCTTCGGCGATTTGCCGCGCGATGATGACAGCCTCGTCGATCGGAATCGGCCCCTGTGCGATCCGATCCGCTAGTGTAGGCCCCTCGACCAATTCCAGCACTAGGGCCTGCATTCCGTTCGACTCTTCAAAACCATAGATGGCGGCGACGTTTGGGTGATTGAGCGACGCCAGGAGTTGCGCTTCGCGCTTGAAGCGGGCGAGCCGGTCGGCGTTCAGGGCGAATGTCTCCGGCAGGATCTTGAGGGCGACATCGCGATGCAGCTTGCCGTCGCGCGCGCGATAGACTTCGCCCATGCCGCCGCGGCCCAAAAGTTCGGCAATCCGGAGGTAGTTGGCAAACATCGTGCCCGGGCGCAGGCGTTCGTTTTTGTCCAACAGCGAGTTGCCTTCGGAGTCGGCGGCCAGCATCCGTTCTACTTCGGCGACCAGCAGCGCGTTGCCGCCGCACGCGTGTTCCACGAAAGCCGCGCGGTCGGCCGGCGAGTGTTCCAGGGCGGATTCGAAGACCTCACGAATTCGGTGGAAGTCCTCTGGACCAATTGTGCCTAACGATGGCGGTTTGTTCATTACTGTAGCCTCGCCGCCTTCGGCTCCGGAACATGATGGTCCACAACCGAGTAGCATCTATAATAGCGGAAGATAACTCCTTCGGAGATCATCAGGGAGCGTTTGTTGAGCGTATGCCGGTTTCGGAGCAGATTACAGTTTGGCTCAGGCATTGGCGGCAAGGCGACGAAGAGGCTCGCGACAATTTGTTCGCCGTTGTACATCCACAACTGCGGCAGATTGCGACCCGACTCCTGCAGGGGGAGCGTCCGGACCATACACTCGAGCCCAACGCGCTAGTGAACGAGCTCTGCTTGCGCCTTTTCGGGAACCAGCCAATCAATTACCAGGACCGCGCGCACTTCTATGCAATCGCTGCCCAGACCATGCGGCGCATCCTGATCGACCACGCCCGTGCGGTAGTGGCCGGGAAGCGCGGAGGCCTTCAGCAGCGAGTGACCCTCTCGGGCATCGACGGCTGGACGCCCGTCTCACGCAACGAGGACCTCCTTGCGTTGGATTTGATGCTCTCGAAACTCGCGGTTGCGGACCCGAGGGCGGCCCGTGTGGTGGAGTTGCGGTTCTTCGGCGGCCTGGAGGAAGAAGAAGTAGCAGAGGTCCTTGGCGTTTCCGCCATCACCGTAAAGCGCGACTGGAAAGCGGCCCGGGCCTGGCTGGTCGGGCGGCTTCAAACAGGTAAAGCAGCGACTTGATACTCCGTTCGCATTTCTTCCGCTATGAGGAGTAGGGAGAGCATTCACGGGCTCCCATCCGCAGCAGAGGAGATGTGACCCATGTGTGTATGCTATCGGATTACCGTATTCGCCGCGACCGCGTTCTTGTCCGTTTTTTGCGGACTGGCAGACGACCGTTCCAGCGATGCTGTGCTGGTCGAGGCGATCCAGCGCTCGGATCTTCAAGCCGTAGAGCGAGCGCTCGAGGCGGGCGCGAATGTCAACTCCGCCGACAAGTTCGGCACAACGCCGCTGATGCAGGCGGCACTCTATTCAAGCACGTCATGTATCCGTCTGCTATTGGATAAAGGGGCAGATCCGAACGCCGCCAATCAAGCTGGCGCCACTGCGCTGATGTGGGGCGCGGGCGATGCCGGAAAGATCCGGATGCTTCTGAATAAGGATGCCGCTGTCAACGCACAGGCAAGCAGCGGCAGAACGGCGCTGAGTATCGCGGCGTCAAACGCCGGAAACATCGAAGGCGTTAAGCTGCTGCTCGCCCGCGGCGCAAAGGTGAAGCTTACTGCGCCACTAAGCGGCGGACCCGTTTTCGCCGCCGCTTCCGCGGGAGATGCGGCCATTCTCCGTGCACTGCTCGAGGCGGACGGAGACCCAAATGAGCGGAATCGGGCGGGGATGACCCCACTCATGGAGGCCGTCAAAAAAGACAGTGTGGCGTCCGCCCGGCTTCTGCTGGACGCCGGCGCGGAGGTGAACGTTCATTCGGGAACGCCGCCCGTCTCGACGCGCGGACTGTCGGAGTTGGGCGAATTCACGCCCCTGATTCTCGCGGGGGCCGGTGGGAACGCCCGGATTGTGCGGTTGCTGCTCGATCGCGGCGCGGATGTCCACGCGAAAGAGAGCCGCGGCATGAACGCGCTCACAATGGCCGCGGCCTCTGAATATCAGGATGAGGAAACAGTGCGCATACTGATCGAGGCCGGCTCCGATCTCGAGGCGAAAGCGAAGGACGGGCAGACGGCGGCCGTCTGGGCGTCGAAGTGGGGCAACAGCGGCGTCCTTAAGCTTCTGACACAACCGTTCTCCGCGCCGGCATCGTTCGCGCCGGTGAAGCTTTTGGATGTTCCGCGCCATGCAAGTATCCTCGACGCGGTGGAGAAGACGATCGCGCTGCTACAGGCAAGCAGCAGTCAATATTTCCAGAAAAGCGGCTGTAGCGGCTGCCATCACCAGATGCTCACGGGCATGGCCGTCGGATTGGCGCGCGATCGCGGTTTGAAGGTGAATGGGGAACTCGCGACCCAACAGTTGAGACAGGTGATCACTGTCCGCATGCCCGACCGGGAAGGTTTGCTGCAGGGATTGTCGCGCGGCGGCGCCCCGACGGGTGACAGTCTACTACTGGTCAGCCTGGCAGCACAGGGATATCCGGCCGATGCGCTCACCACTGCTTTGACGCACGTAATCGCCGGCATGCAAATGGAAGATGGCTCGTGGCGCTCCGCCAGCGTCCGTCAACCGCTCCAATATAGTGCAGTCAGCGATACGGCCTACGCTATCCGCGCGCTCCAGTTTTATGGTCCGGAGGGCCGCAAGCTCGAATTCGCGCGTCGAATCGAGCGCGCGCGGACATGGTTGCTGGCGCAAAAGCCGATACATAACGAAGACCGGGTTAAACGCCTGCTTGGATTGATGTGGGCCGGCGCCGAAGCGGAAACCGTTCGCGCCGCTGGCTCACAATTACTGGCTGAGCAACGGCCGGACGGAGGATGGGCGCAACGCGCGGGATTCCCAAGTGACGCCTATGCGACGGGGCAGACCTTGTATGCTCTAAATCGGGCCGCAGGTATTCCTTCCACAGATCCGGCGTACCTCAGAGGGATTTCTTTTTTGCGGAGGACGCAACTTCTGGACGGTTCCTGGCACGTCAGGAGCCGCGCGGTCAAATTTCAACCATACTTCGAGAGCGGCTTCCCGCATGAGCACGATCAATGGATCTCTGCGGCTGGTTCGGCTTGGGCGGCCATGGCTCTTACCTTGGCTGCAGAAGCGCCGGCTGTCGCGTCCCGATAATTGTTTTGGCTGATGGTGCGTGATTTCTCGATATGACAGGTATTCCCTGGCATTCAGTGATTCTGAGGGGATCAAGGAGGTGGCGGCGAATCGATCAACCTACGCTAACCGCCGGCGCATTCACCGCGCCGGTTTGACTCGCGCCTTAAGTTCCTCGAACCAGTTCAGGACGACGCGAATCTCAAACGCTGCGTTCTCTCGCGGCTCGGCCGCGTCGATCAGGCCGATGTACCGGCCGTCCGGCAGAATGTCGTACGCTCTCGGTTCGCTGTTCAATCTGCTCCCCGTGACCCTGGCGGGCAAAGTCACGGGGGCGCCGAAGCTGAGTCCGCTCTGGTGTGTGATTTTGACCGTCGCCAATTGGCCCGAGGCGGACGACGGGACATAGATCAACTCTTTTCCATCCGAGCCCCAGACGGGATGGAAGTCGATTTGTACCTTGGGCGCCTGGTAGACGGCGCCGGTGGCGGGAAAAGGCTGCACGAACACCCCCTGGTCGGAAAACGAAACGCCAGCCAGTTGTGACAGCGAATACGCGATCCATCGGCC
>JBDTPR010000195.1:0-10251 GCA_039932635.1 Candidatus Solibacter sp. | reverse complement strand
CCGATGAAACCGATCAGCAGCCAGACCACGAACCCCTCGCGCTGCTTGGTCGCAAAGATCACCGCCACCCCGGCCAGGCACACCGCGGTGCCGGCGGCTCCCGTCAGCAGGAGCTTCTTACGCCCGAGCCGGTCGATCACGGACATCGCGATCATGGTGAATAACAGGTTGGTGGCGCCGATGGCGACGGACTGCAGGTCGCTCGAGACTTTGTCGAAGCCCGCGCTCTTGAAGATGTCGTTGAGGTAATAGAGGATCGCGTTGATGCCCGACATCTGATTGAAGAAGCCGATCGCGATGGCGAGCAGAATGGGTTTGCGGTACTTGCGCTGGAAGAGCGGCTCGACCTTGGTGCGGTCTTCCGATTCCACGGAGCGCACGACATCGGCAACCTCGCGGTCGGGATCGGGCTCGCCTATGCGGGTGAAGATCCCGCGGGCCTCTTCGATCGCACCGTTACGGATCAGCCATCGCGGACTCTGCGGAATGCCGATCAGCATGAAGAAGAAGAACACCGCGGGCACCACTGCCACACCGAGCTTCCAGCGCCACTCTTCCGGCCCGAGATTCAGCTGGCCAATCAGGTAATTCGAAAGATACGCCACCAGAATGCCGGCGACGATGTTGAATTGGAAGAGTCCCACCAGTCGCCCACGCTTGGATGCCGGAGCGATCTCCGCAATGTACATCGGTCCGATTACCGAGGACCCGCCGATCGCCAGTCCGCCGATGAAGCGGAACCATACGAAGGCGGACCAGTTCCACGCCACCGCGCAGCCAAGCGCGGTGATCACGTAGAGCACGGCGAGCGCCTGCAGGCACTGGCGGCGGCCGTAGCGGTCGCTGGGCGCGGCGGCGAACATGGAGCCGAGCACAGTTCCCAGCAGTGCGCTGGCCACCGTAAAGCCCAATAACATCGGACTGAGTTTGTAGACTTCCGACAGGGTGCCGGTCGCGCCCGAGATGACGACAGTGTCGAAGCCGAAGAGGAGGCCGCCCAGAGCGGCGACGATGGTGCTCTTAAGAAGATATCGATTCATTAGGCGCGGGGTCCGCATGGCATGGTATCCCGCACCACTCGTGAAGTCAAACCGGTGCGTCTATTACTGCACCACGAGCGCAATCAATTCGGCGGATACTCCAGGAGCGCCGATCGGCATGACCACGTACTGCACGCCATCCAGCATATAGGTCATCGGAATGCCCGTGACGCTGGCGGGCAATTTCATTTCGTGGAGAGTCTTGCCGGTGCGCTTGTCGAGCGCGCGGAACATGGGCCCGCCGGCGCCCGGAGGCATGGCGTACATCCCGCCGCCATCGGCGGTGAACAGCAGCGTCTTGGTGAGCAGGATTGGCGCGTGCTCGGGATTGCCGGTACGGCTCAGGTAAACGCCCTTGAGCGCGGGGTGGCGCTTGACATGCTCCGGAGTGCTGCCGCTAGGGACCATCCACGCATGCTCGCCGGTGTTGAGATCGATGGCGGTGATGCGGCCCCAAGGCGGTTTGACCAGCGGAAGCCCCTGCGGTCCGATGTCCTTGGCGGCGTATTGGCCAAGGTAGTCCATGTCGGTGCGTGAAGGCTCGCGCGCCAGCGCTACGGGTGCGGCGAAGGTCACCGAAGCGACGTAGAGCATACCGGTCTCAGGATCGGCCGCGCCGCCTTGCCAGTTGCCTCCGCCGGTGGGAGAGGGAAGGGTAATGGTGGCCTTCTTCCCGCCGGCGCCAGTCACGATGGGCGGCATGAACATCGGACCGAGGCGATACTGCGCCGCGATCTTGAGCGCCTCGGCCTTCAGTTCGGGCGTGAGGTCGATCAGGTCGTCCGTCGTCATGCCCTGCTTGTCGAAGGGCGCGGGTTTGCTCGGGAAGGGTTGTGTGGGCGACGTGCGTTCGCCCGGCACGTCGGTCTGCGGCACGGCGCGCTCTTCGATCGGCCAGACCGGTTTGCCCGTCACGCGGTCGAAGACATAAACCCAGGCCTGCTTGGTGATCTGCGCGACGGCCTTTATGCGGCGTCCGCCCACGGTGATATCGAGCAAGGTGGGCGCGGTCGGCGGGTCCCAATCCCACACGCCGTGGTGCACCATTTGGAAATGCCACACGCGCTTGCCGGTGCGCGCGTCGATGCACACCAGGCTTTCGCCGAAGAGATTATTGCCCGGCCGGTGGCCGCCGTAGAAATCGCCTGTCGGCGTTTCCACGGGAACATAGACATAGCCGAGTTCTTCGTCGGCGCTCAGCGGACCCCATGCGCCGGTGTTGCCGGTAAATTCGTAGGAGCCCTTTTCCCAAGTCTCGTTGCCAAACTCGCCGGGCTGCGGGATGGTGCGGAAGGTTTACAGGCGCTTGCCCGTGCGCACGTCGTAACCGCGTATGTAACCTGGAACGTTCTTGCGGGATCGCGGACCAACGCCGGCCTGCAGCGCCGCTCCGACGACGATTACGCCGCGCACCACGATGGCTGGCGAGGAGGCGCCGATTTCGCCGGCCTTAATGGTGGCGCGGTCGAGCCCTTCCCAGAGATCAACTACGCCTTGCTTGCCGAAGCTGGCGATGGGGTGGCCCGTTCGCGCGTCGAGCGCGACCAATTGATAGCCGGGGGAAATAAGAATGATGCGCTCGTCGTTGCCCTCGTTCCAGTAGGCGAGGCCGCGATTGTTGCGGCGTGCGACGGTTTCTCCGCGCGCGCCTTCGTCCAGACGGTACATCCAGAGGGTCTCGCCGGTGGCCGCGTCGAGCGCCACCGCATCGCGGCGCGTGCCGGCGGTCAGGAATAGGCGGCGCCCCACCATGAGGGGCGTGACTTCCCAATTGAACTCGGGCGTGCGGCCAAAGTTCCTCGCGCTCCACGACCACACGGTGTGGAGCTTGCTGACA
This sequence comes from Candidatus Solibacter sp., assembly GCA_039932635.1. Classification (GTDB taxonomy): domain Bacteria; phylum Acidobacteriota; class Terriglobia; order Bryobacterales; family Bryobacteraceae; genus Solibacter. Next base: position 7,374 of record JBDTPR010000195.1, on the reverse strand, counting down.
TTGGCCGCGTTAATCTGGTCGAGCGGCGAATACTTGGTGCTCGCGGCATCGCCTCCGTAGAATCGCCACTCGCGATTGGGTGCCGAAGCGGTTGGTGCGGCGCCGCCGAGTGGCGTGGGGCCGGGCTTGACGCGGTTGACACTGAGGACGTACGCAACGGCGTCGGTATACTCGCGAGCGGTGAGGCGGCCCGGGTTGTCGGTGGGCATGGTGCGGCGGGTGCGTTCCAGGAGTTCCTGCGGTGCGCGATAGTGAGCGAGGAAGGCGGCGCCTGCCAGGGCGGGCGTGCTTTCGGCGCCAGCGAGATCGGCTGCGTGGCAGCGCGCGCAATGGTCGCGGTAGGCGGAGAGCCCGCGCTCGGCTTGGTCGGCGGCGAACGAGCCATCCCAGGTTTGTGCGAAGGCTACGTTACTGATGAATAGGAGGGCGCAGGAAAAGCGCATGGGTCCTACTCTAACATTGCGGGTAGTCTGAGCCGACCGCGATTGGGACCAACGTCACGTCGCCGGCTGGTCGCCGCACTCACTCTGCAATTTCGCCAATAGCGTCTTGAGGCTGATGACGGTGCCGGTATGTTTCGGGTCGTGGTAAAGATTGTGCATCTCGCGCGGATCGTTGCGCAAATCGAAGAGTTCCCAATCCGGAGCGGTGTCCGGAGGATTAGCTCCATGCATGCCGAGCGGTTTGCCGTAATAGTAGATGAGCTTCCAGCGATCGGTGCGTACCCCATAGTGCGCGGGCACATGATGGTCGGCCGTATTGTGCATCCAGTACCGGTAATACATCGCCTTGCGCCAGTCGCGTGGCGTGTGCCCTTCAAGCGCGCCGCGGAAACTGCGGCCCTGCATTTCCGGCGTGGCGTGGGAACCCGCGTAATCCAGGAACGTCGGCGCGAAATCGATATTGAGCATCATGTCGCGGTTCACCGTGCCCGCCCTGATGCCGGCCGGATAGCGCATCAGGAAGGGCATGCGCAGCGACTCCTCGTACATCAGGCGCTTGTCGAACCAGCCGTGATCCCCAAGGAAGAAGCCCTGATCCGACGTGTAGACCACGATCGTGTTGCTCGCGATACCCTCGGTATCCAGGTAGTCGAGGATGCGGCCCACGTTGTCGTCAATCGATTGTATGCAGCGCAGATAATCTTTGATGTAGATCTGATACGCCCACTTGCGCAGCGCGTCGCCCTTCAACTCGGGAGGGAAGTCGCGCTTGATGTCGGTCTTCAGCATGTCTTCGCCGACCTTCATGGTGACGGCCGCAACGCTGGCGGCGCGGCCCTCGTAATGGTCGTAGAGATTGTCAGGCTCGGGGATATCGCGGTCGTTGAAGAGGTCCTTATATTTCTCGGAAGGCTGCCAAGGGCGGTGCGGCGCCTTATGGTGGCACATCACATAGAATGGCTTGGTCTTGTCGCGCTGCTTGAGCCAGTCGAGTGTGAAATCGCCGATCAGGTCCGTGCAATAGCCGGTGTGCTGCTTGCGGCCCGCCGCAGTAATGAAGACCGGGTTGTGATACGCGCCCTGGCCGGGGAGGATGTTGAAGTAGTCGAAGCCCGCGGGTTCGGCAACCAGGTGCCACTTGCCGATCATCGCGGTCTGATAACCTGCCTTTTGCAGTTGCTTGGCAACGTTGTCGCGTTTCGGGTCGAGCGGCTCTTCGAGCGTGTAGACACCGTTTTTGTGGCTGTACTGTCCGGTGAGAATCGCCGCGCGGCTGGGCGTGCAGATGGAGTTGGTGCAGAAGCAGTTGGCGAGTTTTACGCCGCCGGCCGCGATGCGGTCGATATTGGGTGTGCGGTTGATGCGGCTGCCGTAAGCCGAGATGGCATGGGCGGCGTGGTCGTCCGCCATGATGAAAATGATGTTGGGCTTGAGCCGGCCCTGCGCGAGGGCGGCGGCGCCGAGCAGTCCGATGAGTTCGCGGCGGGAATAGGTAGGCATTGCATGGGTACAGTATCATGACGCGACGGAAATTGGTGGGCGCTGCGCTCGGCGCGGGTGTCCTGGCGCGTGCGCAGGAAGTGGGGCAGCAGAAGAAAGTGCGCCTTGGCATGGTGGGCTTCGACGGTCACCCCGAGGAGATCCTGCGGCCGTTGTCAAACATGCCCGACGCGGAACTGGTGGCGATCGCCGATGCGAGTACGGCGCCGGACGCGCTGGCTTCGGCGTTGAAACAGCCCATGGTCGCCAAAGCGCGGCGCTACCCCGGCGTGAACGAAATGCTGGCCTCGGAAAAGCTGGACATAGTGGCCGTGTGCAACAACAACGGCGGCCGCGCCGCCGCCATTCTGGCCTGCGCCGAGCGCAAGCTTGACGTGATCGCAGAGAAGCCCCTGGGCTTGAACCGCGGCGAACTCGACGCGGTGTACGCGGCAGTGAAGCGGCACGGGATTCACCTGGGAATGTTGCTGCCGATGCGCTTCGACCCCCCGTACCTGGCGATGCGGCGAATCGTAGAGAACGGAACAATCGGTGAAGTGCTGCAGATGGACGCGCAGAAAAGTTACCAGTTGGGCACGCGCCCAGCGTGGCAGACCCATGCCGCGACCTATGGCAGCACGCTCCTGTGGATCGGGATTCATGGCATCGACCTGATGCTGTGGGTCAGCGGACGACGATTCACTGAGGCGGCGTCGCTGCAATCCCACCTGCGGTTTCCGGAGGCCGGCGACATGCAGAATGTCACCACCACGATCTTCAAAATGGACAACGGCGGCATGGCGACATTGCGTATGGATTACCTGCGCCCGGGCACGGCCGGAAGTCACGGAGACGACCGCCTGCGCGTCGCGGGGACGAAGGGTATCGTGGAGTATCAGGAGAGCACCGGCGTGACCCTCGTCACCAACGGCGCGAAGCCGGCAATCTTGCGCGATCTGCCTCCGCAAGGTTCGGTGTTCGCCGACTACATGCAGTGGGTGACTCTTGGCAAGAAACCCGCGCTGGCGTGGGACGAAATCGTGCGCGCCAACGAGGCGATGTTGGCGGCAGAAGCGGCCGTCGTCGCGCATCGCTTCGTGGCGGTGCGCTCGTCTTGAGCGTTAGTTCGCGGCCACCGGGGAGGCTTCGATCAGAGTTTTCAGGCGCTCCTGGTCGGCCACCATCTTCTTCTTCGCCTGCCAGTAGATGAGGGGCGACATAAAGCGAGCGAAGGCGTTGTCGAAGATGTAGCGGCTGTCCGAATCAAAGCGTGTGGAACCGTCGGGCAGAGGCGTCAGCAGGTAGACTGTCGTGCCCTTAAAACCGCCGGGCGCATCCAGGCGTATGGCGATGCGGCGATGGCGTTCCACCGCTTCCACCGTGCCGGTGAACTCCACGCGAGCGTTATTGTTGTTCTGGTCCTCCATCACCCACACCCCGCTCTTGCCGACCGCGGGCTCACCGGCGGCGTCCTCGCGGACATCGACCAGCCAACTTACCCACTCCAGGACGTGCTGCTTCTCATACAGCCAGGGCCAGACGGCATCTGGTTTGCGGTTGATGACGGTCGAAGCCAGCAGGTGATCGGCGCCGGGCAGCATACCCGCGATGCCGACCCCGACCACGGGCAGGACGACGATGGCGGTCAGCGTGAGCAGAACGATCTTGGTCCACTTTTTCATGCGTGAGTCTCCGGAGAAGGGTTATCGAGTTTGCGGCGGGTCCAGGCTCCAGTCGCGAGGGAGAGCGTGGCCACCAGCAGAGAGGCTGCGCGGAACCATGCGGGGTACATGCTGTGCGTGGCTGCTTCGCCCAGCAGCAGGAATACCCACGCCAGCGGCAACGCGAGGAGCAGGCCGCGCAGAGTGGTGACCATGCCGGCGCAGAGCGAGACTGCCGCCATATACATGAGGCTGCACAGGGCGAAATCGCCGCCCCGTGCGGCCTCCGCCTTCAGCGGGATGTTGCAGAGGATGTAAGTCCACCAGGCGTCGATGAAGAGCACCGGAGCGGCGGAAGCCATAAAAATGGCGAGCAGCGAGAACTCCCACTCCCAGCGGCGCAGGCCCATCGCGATCAGCGAGGGCAGGGAATTGATGGCCTGCCGCCAGTACCACGAGCGGTCATGGTGCTGGAGTTCGAACTCGGCATCGAGGTCTCCGAGCACGTGGAGGAGATCGCGCGGAGGGCACGCTAGACGCACCAGTAAGCGCGCGAGTGTGGGTGGCCGCGTCATCCGCGCACCTTCACTCCCTGCCACATGCTGTCGATCGCCTCACGGGTACGCGCGAGAGCTCGCGAACCATCGGCCGTGACCAGATAAAGGCGGCGTGTGCGTGTCTGGTCCTTATCAGGCGGGACTTCGCGGGAGCGCACCAGCCCTTTGGTCTCGAGGCGGTCGAGCGTGGCGTAGACGGCGCCGATGGATGCATCGCGCGCAGCACGGGCTTCGATCTCGCGGCGCACTTCCATGCCATAGGCATCCTGGTCCAGGCGCACGACGGCGAGTAGAACGAGCAATTCAAATTCGCCAAGGTAGTCGCCCTTCGCCATTTCTACAAAATAGAGTAAGACTGCCCTGCTGTCAAGTCTTTTGTGGGCCGAAGGCCGGAGTCCATACGTTACGATCAAGTGATGCCGCACCTTCGCAACCGTGTCCGGCTTGTTCTGCCGGTACTGTTGCTCTTTGCATTCTACTGGCCGGGGCTGACCACGTGGTTCTATCAGGACGATTTTGGCTGGCTGAACCTGCGGCACGACGTGCAATCGGCTGGCGATCTCGCCACCGCATTGTTCGCACCCAAGGCCCACGGCAACATGCGGCCGCTGGGCGAAAACGCGTACTGGCTGGGACTCTCATCGATTTTCGGAGTGGAGCCCTTGCCATTTCATCTTTGGACTTTTGCGACGCAGTCAGCCAGCCTGTTGTTGCTGGGAGCGATCGTAAGCCAGCTGACCGCATGGGAGTGGGGCGGCCTGTCGGCACAGCTCTTGTGGCTGGTCAACATCGGCCTCGCGCCGGCAATGGCGTGGAGTTCGATTTACAACCAGGTATTGAGCGCGTTGTTTTTCCTCTTGGCGTTCTATCTTCTGTTGCGTGCCATCGAGAGCGGCCGCCGCGCATTTGAAATAGCGCATTGGGCCGCATTCGTCCTCGGGCTGGGCGCGCTCGAGATCAACGTAGTGTATCCGGCACTCGCCGTAATCTATGCGTGGTTTTGGGCCCGGGCGTGGGTGACCCGGATTCTGCCGATGTTCGCTATCTCAGCCGCTACAGTGGCGGTGCACTTCTTTTTCGCGCCCGTATCGCAGTCCGGTGTGTACGCACCCCGCCTGGATGGTGAGGTCGCTGCGACGCTGTTCACTTACTGGCGCTGGGTGGTCGGCCCCATGCCCCTGGCCGCAGCCGTGATTTTGCTGGTGTGCGCGACCGCGCTGATCGGTTGGGGCGCGCGTCACGGGGATTGCGTGCCGCTGCTCGGCGCCGCGTGGTTCCTGTTGCCCTTGTTGCCGTACCTGCCGCTGCCAGACCACAAAATGGATTACTATCTCGCGGTTCCGGCGCTCGGCATCGCGATCCTGGGGACCAGCGCTCTGGCCACGGCGCGGAGCTTTGCCGCACCGCTTCGCGCGGGCGTTTACCTGGCCATCGCGCTCTATGCCGCGCGGTCGGCGCAGGCAAGTTGGGCCACCGTGATCTGGCAGCACGCGCGCGCCGAGAAAGTGGAGGACCTGGTGCTCGGCGTGGAAGAAGTGCGCCGCGTCGCGCCTGGAAAGATCATCTTGCTGGAAGGCGTCGATACCGATCTCTTCTGGAGCGGCGTGGCCGATCTGCCGTTTCGCGCCAAGGGCTTGGCCAGCGTGTATCTTGCGCCGGGCAGCGAGCAGAAAATTCAGGCATCGCCCGAGCTGCTCTCGAAATACATTTTGCCGGCGGCGATTGCACTTCGAGCCGGCGGGCGCGCGGCGGTGTATCGCTTTGACGGCCACGCCCTGCACGAAGCGCCGGGACGCTCCGCGCAGTGGAAAGACGATGAGGCGCGCTTCGTAAATCTCGGCGACCCGGTGTTCGCCGACTACACCGGCGAGGGCTGGGACGCGGCGTCGAATGCCAGCCGCCGTATGCAATCGCGTGCTACGCTGCGCATCGGCGGCCCGCGTACCGCGTCCGAGAGGCTGTATTTGGGCGTGTTCGAAACCCGCGACGTGCGCCCGGTAGTCCGCGTCAATGGTGTGGAGTGCGCGCCCGTGGTGGTGCATGGCGATAACGACCTTACGGAATTCCGCGTCACGTTGCCATCGCAAGCCGCCGGCGTGAAGCTGCTCGACGTGACGATCGAGAGTCCGCGGCCGCTGCTGTTCGGCTACGCGGAGGTGCGGTGAAGCGTCGCGATTTCCCGGCGCTGACCGGACTGCGTTTCTTCCTCGCGCTCTGGGTAATTCTCCATCACCTGACCGGACCCGGCCAGAAACTCGAGGCCACAGCGCTACTGCTGCCGCACCCGTTGTTCATGCTGATTCGCGGAGGCTATCAGGCGGTCACAACGTTTTTCGTCTTGAGCGGGTTCGTGCTGACGCGTAGTTACGCGGAGACAGTCTGGAGCCGCCGCAACACGCTGCGCTACGGGCTGGGCCGCGTAGCGCGCGTCTATCCGGTGTACCTTTTGAGCCTGCTGGCGGTGGCGCCGTTCATCGCGGAGGATCACACCCCGGGAAAGGCCGGCTACCTGGCCGCGCACCTCCTCTTATTGCAGGCATGGCTCGGCGCCATCCCGGTGAATTGGAATACGCCAGCGTGGAGCCTGTCGTGCGAGATGTTCTTCTACGCGATGTTCCCGCTGGCGGTACGCTTCATACGCTCGGCAACCTGGCGCACCGTGGCCATCGCCGCGGCCGTTGCCATTGTCCTGACGCGAGCCATGTGGGCCGTCGGAGTGTCGGACAATATCAAGCCCTTGGTGCATTTCAGCGACTTCATGATGGGGATTACGGCAGCCTGCGCATACGAACTCCTGCAGCGGCGCGCCCATCCGCCTCGCGGCTGGTGGCTCTACGTGCCGGGATTCCTGGGCGCGGCGGGAGTGCTGTCCTTCCCAGGCGTGCTGCCGGAATCGATCGATCTGAATTCCGTACTTCGTCCCATGAACGGGCTGCTACTGATCGGCTTGGCGCTGGGAGGCGGACTCCTGGCGCGCGCGCTTTCCTCGCGCGTGATCGTGTACCTGGGGAAGTCGAGTTACGCGATGTACATCCTGCACGTCCCGATTCTCTGGTGGTGCCTGCGCCGCTCGATGGAGTTCCCGCCTCTGCTCTACATCGCGATTGTGATCGCGGTTTCCGCGCTGGTGTACGGGCTGTTCGAAGAGCCGGCTAACCGCAAGTTAAGGAGCTTCCTCCGCGACCCTGCCCGCCAGCCTGCGCCTGCGTCGCCTTAAGTATTCCGCAGCACGAG
>JBDTPR010000194.1:0-10280 GCA_039932635.1 Candidatus Solibacter sp. | reverse complement strand
TGCCCGCCATACCCACAAAATGCATCGGCGTGAAAATCGCGTAGACCCCGATGAACGTGGCGTAGAAGTGGATCTTGCCGAGCGTCTCGTTCAACATCTTGCCGAACATTTTCGGGAACCAGTAGAACGTCCCGGCAAACATTCCGAAAATCGCCGCCACGCCCATAATCATGTGGAAATGGCCCACAACGAAGTATGTATCGTGGAAGTACAGATCGAGCGCGGGCTGTCCCAGGAAGATGCCGCTCAAGCCGCCTGTCACGAACAGGCTGACGAAACCGAGCGAGAACATCATCGCCGTATCGAAGTGGATCTTGCCGCCCCACAAGGTGCCGATCCAGTTGAAAGTTTTGATCGCCGACGGGACGCCAATACACATCGTGAGCAGCGAGAAAGCCATCGCGGAGTACGGATTCATTCCGCTCATGAACATGTGATGGCCCCACACCAGGAAGCCCAGGAAGCCGATGCTCAGAATGGCATACACCATCGCCTTGTAACCGAAGACCGGCTTACGCGAAAACGTCGCCAGCAGGTGTGACGTGACGCCCATGCCCGGCAGAATCGCAATATAAACCTCGGGATGCCCGAAAAACCAGAAGAGGTGCTGCCACAGCAGCGGCGAGCCGCCTTTGTGGTTGCTGATGATCTGATCGCTGATCATCAGTCCGCCCGGGATAAAAAAGCTCGTACCGACCGACCTGTCGAGAATCAGCAGCAGTCCCGCGGCCAGCAGCACGGCGAAGCCCAACAGCGCGAGTATCGCCGTAACCAGCCACGTCCAGCACGTCAGCGGCATGCGCATCAGCCGCATCCCCTTGCACCGCAGATCCACCGTGGTCGCGATGAAATTGATCGCGCCCATCAATGAAGCGCCGCAGAAGATCGCGATACTTGTGATCCACAGCGTCTGCCCCATACCCTCGCCAGGACCGGTGATGCGCCCCGCGCCGCTCAACGGCGGATACGCCGTCCAGCCCGCCAGCGGTGCGCCGCCCTGTACGAAAAAGGCCGACACCATCACCACCAGCGCCACGAACGTGGTCCAGAACGACAGCATGTTGAGGACCGGAAAGGCCATGTCTTCCGCGCCGATCTGTATCGGCAGGAAATAATTTCCGAAGCCGCTCTGCGGTACGGTCGTCAGCACGAAGAACACCATGATCGTGCCGTGCATCGTCATCAGTGAAAGATACAGTTCCGGCGTCATCATGCCGCCGGCCGCTGCCGTGGGCCATAACTTGGCGAACCACGCAATCTTCGCTTCCGGATTCACCATGTGAAAGCGCATCAACAGCGAGAGCGCCATCCCGATGAACACCGAGAAAAGTCCGAGAAAGTAATACTGAATTCCGATAACTTTGTGATCAAGGCTGAAGACGTATTTCCTGATGAAGCCTTGGGGAGCGGCGTGTGCCGAATGGGTGGGGGCCGACATGGTTTCTCCTCGGAGTATGGGCCTGGGTCTATTTCTGTGCCTTCTCGATCTTCCACTTCTCGAAATCGTCCGGACTCATCACCTGCATCGTGGTGCGCATCTGGAAATGGCCCAAACCGCAAAGCTCCGAACACGGCACCTCGTACAAGCCGATCGTGTCCGCCGTGAAGCTCATCGGGATCTCCATGCCTGGAACAATGTCCTGCTTCAGCCGCAGTTCGCGCACGAAGAAATTGTGGATCACATCGCGCGAATGCATAATCAGCTTGATCGGTTTGCCGGCGGGAATTTTCAGCGAGGCGCTGACGATATCGTCTCTGCTGGCTGCGTCCTTCTCGTCGAGTCCGAACGGGTTACCGCCCGAATCGTTGACCAGTTTGAGATCCGTGCGTCCGAACTTGCCGTCCGGTCCCGGGTAGCGGAAGCTCCAGGCGAACTGCTTGCCCAGCACTTCGATCGGGACCGCGTCGGCGGGCGCTGCGTCAAAGTGCACCGTGGCCCAGATCTTCGTCCCCGCCAGCACCAACCCTAAAAACAGTAGCGCAGTGGCGCTGGTCCACACGGTTTCCAGGCGGTTGTTGCCATGCGAATAGACCGCCCGCTTGCCATCGTTGCGGAACCGGAAGATCACCCAGCCGAGCGCGAATTGGGCCAGGACAAAAATGATGCCTGTCACCCAAAGAGTGCGCATGAACTGCTCGTCGTACGCTATGCCATGTGCGTTGATCGGCGGCGGAAACCACCAGGTCTTCGCCGCGAAGAAATACGCGATGATAGCCGTTAATATCCAGACAACGGGGGCAAGCAACATGGAGCCCTCCACTCATTATTAAGGTGGACAAACCGTATCACAGTCGATGAACGACGTGCAACTCCTTTTTGGAAACACAGGCCCTGGCGCTATCCCCTGAAGGCGCTGTGCTCCAATCTTCGTATGGCGGACTTCAAGTCTGCGCACCGACTTTAGTCTGTGCACCCGAGCGGAACTCGGCCTGGCCTACGTCTCCAGCCGACGCTTCCAGGCCCAGAGCAGCACCATCCCGATCGCAATCAAAGCGCTCGTGAGTCCCGTCCAGATCCCCGTGACGCCCCACCCCAACCTGAAGCACAGCAGATACGCGACCGGCAGCCCAAGCCCCCAATATCCCGCAAGGTGTGCATACGCCGCAGTCCTGGTATCGCCGAGCCCACGCAGCGCACCGGTCGCCACCACCTGGAACCCATCGAAGATCTCGAACAACGCCGCAATCCGCAACAAGCCCGCACTCGCCGCGATCACCCCTAAATCGGGCGTATACAACCGCGCAATCCAGTGCGGCATAAACGCCAGCGCCAATCCCGCCGAACCCATAAAGCCCACCGCCAACGCCAGCGCCGTCCATCCCGATACCGCGATCCCGTGCGCCGATTTCCGGCCCGCCGCCTGCCCTACCCGCACCGCCGCGGCCGAACTGATTCCCAGCGGCACCATGTAGGTAATCGAGACCACATTCACCGCGATACTGTGCGCCGCCAGCGACACCTCATCGAAGCGCGCCGCCATCACCGACACGATCCCGAACACCGCTCCCTCCGCCAAAATCTGCATCGCCGAGGGGAATCCCAGTTCCGTCAACCGCCGTATCAAGGCCGCCTGCGGCCGCCAATCGATGGGTACCCGCACCACCGCCCGGCGCTCGTGCATCACCACCGCAATCAGCAGCACCAGAGCGATGTACAGGCGCGAGATCGATGTCGCATACCCCGACCCCTCAAGCCCCATCCGCGGAAAGCCCCAATTGCCATACATCAACAGCCAGTTGCCGCAGAAGTTCAGCAGGTTCGCGCTCACCACCGCGAACGTGATCGGCTTGACGATATTCATCGCCTGCAGGTAGCGCCGGAACGCGCTGTACAGCATCAGCGGCAGCACGCCCCAGAGCATGGCGTAGGTGAAGGGAGCCACCAACCCCATCACGTTTGGATTGGTGCCCACCGCGCGCAACAGCGGAATTGTCAACGCCAGCAGCAGCGCCACCACTGGCGCCAACCCCAACGCCATCCAGATTCCCTGAGCGAGCGTGCGCCTGCACGCCGCATCGTCGCGCGCACCGAAGGCCTGGGACACGACCGTGTCCATACCCAGCAACATCCCTGTACCACAGATCGCAATCGGGAAGAACAGCGTGCTGCCGAGCGCGCCCGCCCCGATCTCCGCCGCGCCCAACCGCCCCGCCATCACGGTATCGACAAAGCCCATCGCCATCCAGCCAAGCTCAGCCATGGCGAGCGGCGCGGCCAAGCGCAGCATGGGCCGTATCTCGTCGCGGAAGCCCGGAATCATGCCTTGGGGTGCGCCTTGTCGTAGACTGCCATCAGATCCGTGAGCGATACCTGCGTGTACTTCTGCGTGGTCGAAAGCCGCGCGTGTCCCAGCAGTTCCTGAATCGCGCGCAGGTCCGCGCCATCGGCCAGCAGGTGCGTCGCGTACGCGTGCCTGAAGCTGTGCGGATGCAATGAAGGATCTCCCGCCAGATACGTCGCGTACAGCTTGACAATCCCACTGATGCCCCGCGTCGTCAGCCGCGCCTCGCGGTAATTCAAAAACACCGCGCGCTCCTCGCGCACCACCGGCCGCTCGCCAATATACCGCTCCAGCGCCTCGCGAGCCTTCCCCGGCATAGGCACCTGACGTTCCTTCTTGCCCTTGCCGCGCACTCGCAACCAGCCCTGCGACCGGTCGATGTCATCCAGATCCAGGCCCGCAAGTTCGCTCACTCGAATCCCGCAGCCGTAGAGCAGTTCGAAAATTGCTCGGTCGCGCGAAGGCAACGGCCGTTCGAGCTTTCCGGCCGCGACCCCATCCAGCAGCGTGTTCGCCTGCTCGGCGCTCATCACCTCGGGCAATTTTTTCGGCGCCTTGGGCGTCCGCACCAGGCGCGCCACATTCAGCGGGACCACGCCCTCGCGCAGCATGAAGCGGAAGAGCCCGCGGATTGCCGCCAGCTTGCGCCGCAGCGTCACCGCCTCCAATTCGTGCTGGTACAACGCGGCCAGCCACTCGCGCAGCAACAGCAGATCGATCGTTCGTGGTTCAGGAGGCGCCAGGTCCGGCGGCGAAAGAAACGTGATGAACTGGCGCAGGTCGCTTTCATACGCGCGGATCGAATGCTCCGAATTGCCCGACCGCGCGAGGTCTTCCAAATACAGCTTGATCTGGCGCGCCAGTTCCGACGCTGGCGCGCTCGTGGCTTCAGATTCGGGCATGGCGGCCGGCATCCAGGTATTCCGTGAAAGCCTCCAGCGCCTGCTGGCAAATCAGCGCGTGGCGCGCCTTCTTGTCCTTGCGCAGACGCTGCCGGTTGGCCTCATCGAGTTGCGGCAGCAGATCGAACGTAATATTGGCTGGCTGGTAATTCTTCGATTCTGCCGACGAGATGTAGTGGCACAACGACCCCAGCGCCGTGGCACGCGGCAGCGGTCGTACCGGTTCGCCCGCTGCAAAAGCGGCGGCATGCCTGCCGGCCATCAGCCCGGTCGCGATCGATTCCACATACCCCTCGACCCCCGAGATCTGCCCGGCAAAGAAAATCTCCGGACGCGACCGAAGTTGCAGCGTATTCGTCAACAGTGCGGGCGCGTTGATGTACGTGTTGCGGTGGATTTGGCCGAAGCGCAGAAACTCGGCATTCTGCAGCCCTGGAATCAGCCGCAGCACGCGCGCCTGATCGCCGAACTTCATGTGATTCTGAAAGCCCACCAGGTTGAAGCTGTCGGCGCGGGCATTCTCCTGGCGCAGCTGCACCACCGCCCACGGACGCCGGCCCGTGCGCGGGTCGTCCAATCCCATGGGCTTCATCGGCCCGAAGCGCAGTGTGTCGCGGCCGCGCCGCGCGATCTCTTCGATCGGCAGGCACGCCTCGAAGTAGCACGTATTATCTTCGGCGATGTGCGCCGACACCGAATTCGCGGCCAGCAGCTCATCGACGAAGCGCTCGTACTGTTCTTTATTCAGCGGGCAATTCAGGTAATCGTCGGTCCCGTCCGTGGACTTCCCGTACCGCGAGGCCCAATACGCAATCGACGTATCCACCGATTCGGCATCCACAATCGGGCTGATACTGTCGTAGAAGTACAGGCGCCCCGACCCGGTAAGCGCGCCGATCTCCTCCGCCAGCGCGCCGCTGGTCAGCGGCCCGCTAGCCACAATCCAGATCGCATCCGGCGTCAGCGTGGTCACTTCGTCGCGCCGCAGTTCGATCAGCGGTTCGCCCGCGATCGCCCGCGTGACCTCTTCCGCGAACAGCCCGCGATCCACCGTCAACGCGTGCCCGCCCGGCACCCGCGATTTCGCGGCCGCCTGCAACAGCAGCGAATCCAGCCGCCGTAATTCCTCTTTCAGCAGCCACGGCGCGGTATTCTCCGACTCGCTCTTCAACGAATTGCTGCATACGAGTTCGGCCAGCCGGTCGGTCTGATGAGCGGGAGTCGCGCGCACGGGCCGCATTTCGTGGAGCAAGCACGGCAGGCCGCGGCGCGCCAGTTGCCAGGCGGCCTCCGTGCCGGCGAGCCCGCCGCCAATGATGTGGATCTGCATGACTAAAGCTGCAGCATCTGCCCGAGTTCGGCGGCGGGCAGGCGGACCCCCACATAGAACGAGCCGAACAGAGCATACACCGCGCTCACCTCATCGAAGCGCATTTCGTAAATCAGGCGCTTGAAGACCGCGGGGTCTTCCGAAAAGAGATCGACACCCCATTCCCAATCGTCCAGCCCGATCGATCCCGAGATGATCTGCCGTACCTCGCCCGCGTACCGGCGGCCGATCGCGCCGTGCTTCTCCATCATGCGCTGGCGGTCGGCCAGCGATTCCTCATACCAGTTCTTGGACTCCCCGCGGCGACGGTCCATCGGGTAGAAACACGCGTACTTGGCGCCCGGCATTTCGGGCCACAATCGCGGCGCCATCGCCTGACGATGGCGCGCCAGGGTCGACTCCAGTTCGTCCTTCCACTCCTGCGAGTGCGGCTGAATGCCCCTCTCGATCAACGCGCCATAAACCTTCGCGGTCGATTCGTAAATGCCCAGTTCCACAATCGAAAGGTACGATGTCGTGGATTCCAGGTAGTCGCTGATCTCCAGCCGCGACAGATCCAATTGCACGGCGTTCAGTTCCTCGAAGCTGCGCCGGAAATGGATGAACATCAGGTCGCCCTTATGCCCGAGCATCGAGAACATTGCGCTCTGGCGTCCTTCAACGGGCTTCTCCAGCGGCAGCAATGCGGCGGTGGCCTCAGTCAGAATATCCGAGCGTTTGGCGGCGCTGAGCGCGCGCCATTCCGCCCGCCGCAAGCGCATCATCTGGTGCAGCACGCTGGCGCCTTCGACGGACAGCGGAACCGGTGGCATAACAGGAGCGGCAAGCGTGTCTGGAGTCATTTCTCCATTATAGGCAGCAGACTAGGGCTGCCCTATAGTACGCGTCTATTAACGCGTTGTGGGCGGCCTCAACCTCTTGCCAGACAGGCCTACGCCTTCCTAAACCTCATCCCCGCAAAGCTCACGACGCTATTCTCATCGATATTCCACTGCTCGTAATTCAGCAGCTCTCCGCGCGCCTTCGGAGCCGTCTTCAAGAACGTGTAGAACGGCGACGACCCGCACCACTTCAAATCGTCCTGCCGCTCGCGCACCAGATCCCAGAAGCCGCCCGCATCCATCGCATTGATCCGCTCGATACGCTGCGCATCACGAGCCTCGACCGCCTGCATCGCGCCCTCGCCCGCGATCGCCGAAAAGCGATCGCTGTATCGCGCGCCCATGTGCGCCATATCGACGCCCATCACCCAGAATAAGTTATCGCCCTCGCGCTCGCGCAACTCGCCGAGCCCGTCGAAGAACGCCTTCACCTGATCGTTGTCCTCCGGCATGCCACCCTCATAAATACTGTGCGCGAAGCTGCCAATCAGCACCGGCAGAATCTTCACATCCGGCCCCAGCATGTGCTGCAGGAAGATCACCTGCAATTCCACCGTGTGTTCGAAACTGTGGCAGTAGTCCTCCATGCGGACACCGTTCCCGCCGCGCGCCTCCAGCCAGTCCACCAGTCGCGTGTCCGACTGCGTATCGCCCAGCGGCGTGCGGAACGTCTTCCTCGTCAGCCCGAAGGTCTCCGGCTCGCCGTAATGCGAGGTCGCCAGGATCACGAACGTCTTATCCTTGTGTTCCGGCCGCAGCATGCAGTACGCCGCGCGATAACTCTGCCAGCCGCCCGACGGACTCACGTGCGGCGCCGCAATCGCAAAGACGCCATCATTTTCGGAAGCCGCCGGAGCGCCCGTCATCCACTCGGACATCACTGCCCGCATCTCCTCGGGGTCCTCGGGGTACGCCGACCCGGCGTGCGCCGGTTCGCGCAGCGGCGCGGCGGCGAAATCGCGCACGCAGGCATCGCGCATCTCCGCGTACTGCGCGTCCTCCAAAAACCCGGCTGAACTGAGTGTCCCCATCAGACTCTCGGCAAACTCGCCAACTTCGAATTGGCCGGTCACCCGCACCAACTCGGCGCGCAGGTCGAGCGCCGTGTGCGCGCCGTCGAAACATTCCAGGCACTCCACCAGCGGCGGCGGTATCACCAGCATCGCGTCGCTGAACTTGTAAGGGTCGCGGATCAGCAACCCGGGGTGTTCTTCCGAGGGAGACGGCATGAAGTCGAGGTTCATGCGCAGGCGCGGCAGTGTGTCAGGCACGTTTTATCGTAAGCCCAAGGCCCGGTACTTGCGCAACAACTCGTACATCACCACGCCGCCCGCCGTCGCCACATTGAGCGAGTGCTTCGTCCCCAACATCGGAATCCGCACGTGCGTATCGCATAACGCCGCGATCTCCGGCCGTATCCCGTCCACTTCGTGCCCGAACACCACGCACACCGGGAAGCGCGGCTGCCAGTCGAAAAGATCCACCGCGTGCACACTCGTCTCCACCGCCGCGATCTCGTACCCCCGCGCCGCAATCGACTGCGCCATCGGCAACGCGTCCCACGAGTGCTCCCACGGCACCGTGTCCTCCGCGCCTAGCGCCGTCTTCGCAATCTGCTTCTTGGGCGGCTGCGCCGTAATCCCGCACAGGTAAAGTTTCTCCAGGCTCACCGCATCCGCCGTGCGGAAGAACGCGCCGACGTTGTACATGCTGCGCACATTGTCCAGCAGCACAGCCACCGGCAGCGTCTGAATGCCTTCATACAACGCGCCGCCCGCCGTAGCTTGAAATGGGACCCGATCCATAAGAGCGACGTAGTTTAACACGGCTACCTTCGCCTGATACACTGGTGTTTTCATGGCAATGCTGTCGATCGTTATCCCGATCCACAACGAGGAGCCTTCCATACTCCCGCTGTACGACCGCCTCACCGCGGTGCTCGAGCAACTGCAGCGCCCCTACGAGATCCTCTTCGTGGACGATGCTTCCAACGACCGCAGCTTTGAACTCCTCGCCAACCTCGTCGAAACCGACGGCCACCTGAAGGTCATCCGCCTGCGCCGTAATTTCGGCCAGACCGCCGCTCTCTCCGCCGGCTTCCACGAGTCCAAAGGCGACATCATCATCGCCATGGACGGCGACCTGCAGCACTGCCCCGAGGACATCCCCGCGCTGCTCGAAAAAGTCGATCAGGGCTACGACATCGCCAGCGGCTGGCGCAAGCATCGCGTGGATAACGCCATCATGCGCAAGATCCCTTCGCGCATCGCCAACTGGCTGATGGCCAAAGCCAGCGGCGTGGACCTCCGCGATTTCGGCACCACCTTCAAGGCCTATCGCGCCGAAGTGCTCAAGGACGTTCACCTCTACGGCGAACTCCATCGCTTCATCCCCGCGCTGGCCAGTTTCTACGGCGCCCGCGTGATCGAGGTCCCCATCCGCAATGTGCCGCGCGCCTCGGGCGATTCGCACTATGGCATCGGGCGCACGTTCCGCGTACTCTTCGACATCCTCACCATTAAGTTCCTGCTGAAATATTTCACGCGACCTATGCACTTCTTCGGATCGCTGGGTCTCGCCGGAACGGTGTCGGGCGGCGGCATCATGGCCTACCTCTTCGTGCTCAAAGTGATGGGCTACGAGATCGTCATGGAGCACGGCCCGCTGATGATTGCCGGCGTCCTGTTGCTGCTCAGCGGCCTGATGATGTTCTCCACCGGCCTGATCGGCGAGATGATGATGCGCACCTACTTCGAAAGCCAGGATCGCCGCATCTACGCCGTGCGCGAGATTCTGACCCGCAAACAACGCAACGTCACCGGCGGCACTAAGAACACCTAGCCCGCCAGTACGTTCTCCAGCGCACCGCTCAATTCCGGAAATCGAAAGCGGAAGCCCCCTGCCTCCGGCGCGGCCGGCACCACCCGCTGGCTCCCCAGCAGGACTTCCGACATTTCCCCGAACAGCAACTTCAACGCAAAAGTCGGCACCGGGAATATGGCCGGGCGATGAACCGCCGCCGCCAATGCGCGCGTGAAGTCCGCGTTGCTCACCGGGATCGGCGCCACCCCGTTCCAAGCGCCGCTCACCGGATTCTCCACCGCGTGCTGAAACATCGCCGCCAGATCCTCCAGGTGGATCCACGACATCCATTGCCGCCCGTCGCCCAACTTGCCGCCCGCACCCATGCGGAACGGCGGCAGCATCTGCTGCAGCGCCCCGCCCTTCGCGTCCAGGACAATGCCGATGCGAATCCGCACCACGCGGATTCCCAGCGCCGCGGCCGCCTCCACTTCCCTCTCCCATGCCTCGCAAACTTCCGCCAGGTAGGACTTGCCAGCCGTCGAATCCTCGCGCAAAACCTCATCCCCGCGCGACCCGTAGT
>JBDTPR010000193.1:0-10282 GCA_039932635.1 Candidatus Solibacter sp. | reverse complement strand
CCACATTGCCTCCTCCACGACAGGCTCCTTCCATTTCCTGGAAAGTGGGCCGGACCTCCTGCGGAATGGCCCGGCGGGCCAGTTCCACCGCCATAATCGGGCTCAGCTCCTTGATGAAGCCAAGAGAGGCCATGCGCAGAAACCCCAGATAGTCGGATTCGGCATCGCTGTTCTTTTGCATGGCGATGGCCAGCGGTCCGAAGATGCCGTAGCAGAGCAGAATGCCCAGGAACGTACCTACCAGGGCGGCGGCCACCTTCTCGCCGATCGCTTCCTTGGGCCCGCCCAGCGCTCCCATGGTGAGCACCACTCCGAGCACCGCGGCGACAATGCCGAGCCCGGGAAGCGCATCCGCCATAGTGCTAAGCGCCGCGATCGGCTTAGCCGCCTCGCGGTGATGCACTTCCAGATCGACCTCCATCATGGTATCGATCTCCATGGGGTCGACTCCGCCGGAGACGGCCATGCGCAGGGTGTCGCACAAGAAGTGTAGAGCGTGATGGTTCTTAACGAACTTGGGGTACTTGTTAAAGACTTGGCCTTTGGAGGGGTTATCGACTTCCTCCTCGAGTTTCGCCGTCCCTGCCTTGCGGGAGAGAGCGAAGAGCTCGTAGACCATCTTGAGAGTTTCGAGGTACAGCGCTTTGGTGAATTTGCTGCCCGCGAAGACGCCAGCCAGCCCTTTCCCGATCTTCATCAAGGTAGGAAGGGGGTTCGAGATCACCACGGTGCCGATAGCCGCGCCGAAGATAATTACCAGTTCGGCGGGTTGCATCAACACCCGGAAATTGCCGTGCTCCATCGTGTAGCCAGCGGCAATCGCCCCAAGAACAATCAAAATGCCTATGATTGCGAACATGTAGAGGTCAGCACCACATGTCATATCGGTAGAACGGGCGACGAACTTTAGGGTGGGCAGCATGGGCGGACGAACGTAACCCGACAATCGTCGAAAAGTCATTGATTTTGTGCTTGCCATGTGAGCGTGCAGCCTGAAAGAATAGGGCTGAAAACTATGCGGATACGCGTATTGGGTATCGTCCTCGCCGGTGGTAAGGGAACACGCCTGGCGCCGCTGACTAACGAACGGGCAAAGCCGGCCGTGCCATTCGGCGGCAAATACAGGATTATCGATTTCGTTTTGAGCAACTTCATTAATTCCGGGATTTATTCAATTTATGTATTAACCCAGTTCCGGAGCCAGAGCCTGCTGCAGCATTTAAGCGAGGGCTGGCAGTTCGGCAGCCTGCTGAAAAGCCAGTTCGTAATCCCGGTGCCGGCGCAGATGCGCAGCGAAGACGAGACCTGGTACCAGGGGACGGCGGACGCGATCTATCAGAACATCAACCTGGTGGAGCAGGCGGATCCGCACGTGGTGGCGATCTTCGGCGGCGACCACATTTACCGCATGAACATGGCGAGCATGATCGAGCACCATGTGGAGAAGCGGTCGGAAGTGACGATCGCGGCGATTCCGACACCTCGCAAGCACGCCTCGGAATTCGGCGTGATCGAGGCGGACAGCGACGACCGGATTCTGGCGTTCCACGAGAAGAACCCCGACGCGCCCTGCATCCCCGACGATCCCGAGCAGGTGTATGCCTCGATGGGCAACTACATTTTCTCCACGCGCACGCTGCTGGAGCTACTGCGCGAAGACGCCAAAGATCCGGACAGCCATCACGATTTCGGCAAGGACATCCTCCCCAAACTAGCCGGTTCGGGGCGCATGTACGCCTACAATTTTCAGACCAACCGGATCCCCGGCGAACCGGCCGACGCGGAACCGTACTGGCGCGATGTGGGAACCATCGATGCGTATTACGAGGCCAACATGGATCTGCGCTACGTGAGTCCGGCGCTAAACCTTTATAACCGGGAGTGGCCGCTGCGCAGCACAAGCTATTCGGATCCACCGGCCAAGTTCACGTTCGACGACGCCAACCGTCGTGGTCAGGCGATCGACAGCGTGGTGTCGGGCGGCTGCATTCTGTCTGGCGGGGTGGTGCGCAATTCGGTGCTGGGGCGGAACGTGCGAGTGCACGCGGGCGCGCTGGTGGAGGACTGCGTAATCATGGATAACTGCGATATCGGGCGGCGGGCTAAGGTACGCGGGGCGATCCTGGACAAGAACGTGAAGGTGCCCGAGGACATGCTGGTGGGCTATGACCTGGAGGCGGACCGGGCGCGCGGATTTCACATCACCGACAGTGGGATTGTGGTGATCGAGGGGCAGCGCAGCGTGGTGGACATCACCGGGCTCGTAGTATAAATGGAGCAACAGGTACTCGCGTGGATCACGCAGTACGGCTATTTCGCCATCTTTTCGCTGCTGGTGCTGGGGATTGTCGGACTGCCGGTGCCGGATGAGACGCTGCTGACGTTTTCGGGATATCTGGTCTTCCAGGGGCATCTCTCGCTGGGACCGGCGCTGTTGAGCGGATTTGCGGGCAGCGCGTGCGGAATCACGATCAGTTACATTCTCGGGCGCACGTTCGGACTTACTCTGATTCATAAGTACGGGAAGTATCTGCGCATCACGGAGGCGCACGTCGAAAGAGCCCACGCGTGGTTCCGTCGCGCAGGTCACTGGAGCTTGACGTTCGGCTATTTCATCCCGGGAGTCCGCCATTTTACCGCGTATGCGGCAGGGATGAGCGAATTGGAGTATCGGCCCTTCGCGCTGTTCGCCTATGGCGGAGCGGCATTGTGGGCTGGGACTTTTATCGGTCTGGGGTATCTGCTGGGGGAGCGATGGAAGTCGGTGCAAGAGAACATACATCGCTACTTCCTGGGCTTCACGATTTTCGGGCTGGTTGTGGGGCTGAGTTACCTGGCGTGGCGCAAGTGGGGCCGCAAGTAGGCGGTCCCGCTTGCGCACCGCTGCCTTACCGATCTGTAATCCTACCGGGAATGGGCGCCGCCCGCGGCGCAAGGCGCGAAGCGAGCCGGTCTCAGAGTTCCCGGATGAAGACATTCCGGAAACGGATTTCCGATCCGTGAGTCTGCAATTCCAGCGCTCCCTTAGGGACCAGCGGCAAGGCACGGTTGTAGTAGTTATCGAGCACCTGACTGTCCACTGTAAGTTTGCCGTTCAGCCACACCGAAACGCGCGAGCCTTGCATCCTGATGCGGAACGTATTCCAGCTGCCCACCGGATTATCCGCCTTCACCAGCGGCCACTTTCCGGGGTTGTCGTCATTGTCGTTCCACAATGCGCCTGAGCCCTTGGGTGCGCCGTTCTTCACTTCGCGCGGATTGTCCACGTCCCAGATCTGCACTTGCGGATAGCTGCGCAGGTAGACGCCGGAATCGCCATTGTGGTTGACCATCAGCCAATCCACGAACAGTTCGAAATCGCCGTAATCCTTCACGGTGGCGAGGTGGACGCTCTTGCCGTCGGAGACGATCTCGCCCTTGGCGGTGTCCACGCTCCAATGCAGGTCGCGCTCCGTATTCCAGGCGGCCTGCTTGGCGGCCAGTTCCTCCTTGGAAAGCAGCGCCTCCGCATGCGGACTGTAAGTGCCCTGGCGGCCACGCCATCCGGAAAGGTCCTTGCCGTTGAAAAGGGCGGTAAAGCCGGCGGGTGGTTTGTTGATCGCTTCCTGCGCGAACGCGGGAAGCAGGGACACGGCAAGCAGCAGGGCGACTCGCTTCATCACACCATCCTCCTTCACACGGTGCGCTCTTTGCAAATAAGGGCCACCAGTGGCGTCACTTCGCCGGACAATCCGGGAACATGATTTGCGCCGTCTGGAATAGATAACGCCGCCAGTTGGCCCATTCGTGTCCGCCGGTACTGAGCACCCAGAAATTGCGCAAGCCGTACTGATTGAAGAGCGCGAGGTCTTTTTGGCCGTTGCGCAACGCGATGTCGATTTCGCCGGCCGCCATATAGAGCGGCACGCGGAGCTTGACGTTGGTTTCCGGATCCTTGAGCAGGTCTGCATAGTACGAGTCGAAGCGCTTGAGGGACGCTTCGCTGGTGTGGCCTGAGCTGTAGATATACAGCTCACTGAAGGTATCGAGGTGAGGAAGTCCGGTGTGCATCACAACGAAGCCGCCCATCGAGAGGCCTGCCAGAGCGCGCGATTCGCGGCCTGCGCGGGTTCGATAATGGCTGTCCACATAAGGAATTATGTCCTTGACGTACTCCTGCGTGCACTTATCGTCGTTGCCGATGGCGGACGCCTCGCCTGTGGCGCAGCCCCGGGTATTGGGCATCACGACGATCATTGCCTTGGCTTTTCCCGCTGCGACCAGATTGTCGAGAATGTTCGCCGCATTGCCGCCGCCGCGCAGGTCTTCGCTGGACCATTTGGCATCGTCATCGCCGCCCCCGTGATTGAGATAGAGCACGGGATACCTTGCCTCGGCGTTGCGCGCGTAGTCCGCAGGCAGGTAGACATGCATCCGCTTTTCTTCGCCGGCGTAATTCTTGTAAGTAGCCTGCTCGAGTTTGCCGTGCGCGACCTCGTTCTTCGCGAAGAAAGAGGTGTCGGTTAGCGTGGGCAGCGCCGGCAGAATCGGCAGCGGGCAAAAACCCGGTTTCGGCATCGCGATCATGCCCCGCGCGCCCGCGGGAGGACCTACGGCGGGCTGGCCGCCGCGGCCCGCGGGGGGTTGCGCCAGGGCGAAGTTCGATGCCAGCGCGACGGCTCCAACGAACGTGATGCAGCGATGATGGCGTGACTTCAAGAGAGGAACTCCTTCGGCGAATACTCTACGCATCATCGCAGAAACCGCACCGCCGGGGCCGGCATTCTTTGCGCGTGGCGGTGTGGGCGGCAACGTAGCCCTACTTCAGGAACCAAGCCATCGCTTGACGCGCGATCTCCGGCGGCACGGTGTGCGGGCCATCGAACTCTTCGAATTTCACGGTAAGGCCCGCCTGCTTCAACTCGGGGACCAGACGCCGGCTGCACTGGTCGATCGGCAGGATCTGATCCTTCGTCCCATGGGAGATGAAGATGCGCGGGGCTCCGGACTTTTGGGTGCCGGGCGGAATGAAGCCGGGGGAGAACGCCATCAGCGCGGGGAATAGTTCCGCGTTCGACAGGCCAAGTCCCAGGGCGTAGGAGGCGCCGTCGGAGAACCCGCAGACGGCGATCTTGCCCGGGTCGATACGGCGCTGCGCAAAGACCTTCATCAAGGCCTGATCGATCAGGCGAACGTCGGGGCCATAGTCGGAACGAATCGCGTCCCAGGTTCCCTCCTCCGAAGCCGGGGAGAGCAGCAGAAAGCCGAACTCGTCGGCGAGGGTGCTGAGACGCCGGATGCCCTGCTTTTCGTCACCGGTAGCGCCGTGGAGATAGAGGACAAGGGGCGCGGGATCGGGCGCGTTGGCGGGGACATACAGGAGTGCGTCGCGCTCGCGCCGCAAGTTGAGTGGGGTGACGCCCGGCTTCAGCGCGCCGGCGGCACTCTTGGACGGGCGGGCGTGGAGCCGCACGCCGGATTGGGCGCGCGAACAGCTGGTCAGGAGTGAGGCGAGAAAGAGTCGTCGGGTGGCCATCCTGGTATCAGACGTACGTCGGCCGAAATTGCACTGCACACGCGACGATCCATCTTGAGTAGAATCTGTAGACATGCTTGGACGCTGGGTAACGCTACGGGTCCGGACCGCACTGGCGCTCTGTTGCGCGGCGGCCCCTATGGCCATCGCACAAGACCATGCCGGTCAGTACACGCAGGCCGATGTTGACCGGGGGGCTCGCCTGTACGGCTCCAATTGCGCTTTCTGTCACGGCCCCAGCGGCGATGCGCTGGCCAACGCCGACCTGCGCAGCGGCAGGTTTCGGCGCGCGGCCTCAGACGAAGACTTGCGCCGCCTGATCGCCGCCGGGATCCCAGGGACCGCCATGCCGCCCCACAAGTTTCAAGAGGCTGAGTTAACCGGAGTCGTGGCGTATATCCGCGCGATGCGGGACGTCCGAGGCGGCGCTATGGGCGCCGGGGATGCGGAGCGCGGCCGGGAGATCTTTGCGGGCAAAGCGGCGTGCGCGACCTGCCACCGCGTGAACGGGCAAGGCTCTCGAGTGGCGCCCGACCTCAGCGAAATTGGCGTAATCCGGACCCCTAGCGCGCTACAGGACTCGCTGCTCGATCCGACCGCCGTGATGCTGCCCAAGAATCGCACGGTTCGCGCGGTGACCAGGGACGGCAAAACGATTACGGGACGGCGGCTCAATGAGGATACGTACTCGGTGCAACTGATCGATTCGGAAGAGCGCCTGGTATCGCTCCTTAAGGACGGTTTGAAAGAGTACGAGGTGCTCAAGACGTCGTCGATGCCATCGTACCGCGGTAAGCTGAGCGAGCAGGAACTGCGCGATGTGGTGGCTTACCTTCTGACACTGCGGGGGGTGAACTAAGATGGGACGCCTCGCTGTGATGCTATCTCTTGCCCCTTGCATACTGGTGGCGCAGGTATCGTACGAGCGGCTCACGAATGCAGCCGGGGAGCCCCAGAACTGGCTGACTTACTCGGGCACTTACATGAGTCAGCGCTACAGTACGCTCGATCAAATCGCCCCGGGAAATGTGGCGAAGCTGGAACAGAAGTGGGTCTTTCAGGCGGAGAGCCTGCAGAAGTTCGAAACCACGCCGCTGGTGCTGGACGGCATCATGTATCTCACCCAGCCGCCCAACGACGTAGTCGCGCTCGACGCCCGTACGGGCCGCCCCTTTTGGATCTATCAATACAGACCGGCGCCGAATTCCAAGGTGTGTTGCGGCGCGGTGAATCGGGGGCTGGCGATACTCGGCGACACACTGTTTCTAGCGACGATGGATGCGCACCTGGTCGCCATCGACGCGAGGAGCGGCAAGCCTGTCTGGAATGTGAAGGTGGGCGACCCCGACGCCGGCTACGCGATGACGCTGGCCCCGCTGGTAGTGAAGGACAAGGTGGTGGTGGGCGTGGCGGGGGGCGAGTTCGGGATCCGCGGGTTTCTGGCGGCATACGACGCCCGCACGGGAAAGGAGGCATGGCGCTTCGAGACCATCCCCGGGCCGGGCGCACCGGGGCACGAAACCTGGCCGCCGGGCGATGCGTGGCAGCACGGTGGAGGATCGGTGTGGGTTACCGGGTCTTTCGACCCCGTACTTAATCTGACTTACTGGGGCATCGGCAATCCTGGCCCTGATTGGAACGCATCGCAGCGCAAAGGGGATAATCTGTATTCCGATTCGGTGGTGGCGCTGGACGCCGACACAGGCAAATTGAAGTGGCATTTTCAGTTCACACCGAACGACCCTTACGACTACGATGCGGTGCAGGTTCCCGTGCTGGCCGATGCGATGTGGGATGGCTCCGCTCGCAAGCTGATGTTGTGGGCGAATCGCAATGGTTTCTTTTACGCTTTGGACCGCACGAACGGCAAGTTCCTGGCCGGACATCCCTTCGTCAAGGTGAACTGGGCCAGCGGCTTGGATGACCGCGGCAGGCCGGTTGCGACGCCTCAACCGGCGGGTAAGCCGACTTACCCGGGCGTGCAAGGCGGGACGAACTGGTATTCGCCGTCTTATAGTCCGCGAACAGGTCTTTTTTACGTTCCTGCCTGGGAGGACTATGCGTCGACATTTTTCAGCGAGGAGGCGACTTACCGCGCCGGCCAGCAGTTCCTGGGCGGGTTTCCGAGATCGCCGGTTGCGGGTGCGCCCAATCCAAGCCTGAGGGGCGAGGTTATCAACTCTTATACGGAGTCGGCCGGGCACGGGTCCGTCATAGCGCTGGATATTCGCACCGGACAGAAGAAATGGAAGTTCGAAATGCGGGACGTGACGGATTCCGGACTTCTGACTACCGCTTCAGACCTGCTGTTTACAGGAGGCCGGGAAGGCTACTTTCAGGCGCTGGACGCCAGGACTGGAGCGCTGCTGTGGAAGGCGAGCGTGGGCGGTGCGGTGGCGGCGGCGCCGATTACGTATCGGATCGATGGCAAGCAGTATGTGGCCATCGCCGCGGGCCATGCGCTGTTCGTGTACGGACTGCGCGAAGAATAATTCTGGCTAATACCTGCCTTCGATATGTGACCCGCGCGACTTACCGGCGAGTTGATCGGCGAGCGACTTGGCCCGCAATTTGACGAAGGGTTTGATAGGTACCATCGACCGGCTCGTCCCGGCCACCGCGCGATCGAAACGATCGAGCTTGGATTCTTCCTGAACGGCGGGTCGAATGACGGCAGCGATTTCGTCCACTTGCGCGGCGAAGCGCTGCGGGTCGAAGATGGTGCGGCTGAACTCCTCGAGACGCGCGAAGTAAAGCTTCTTGAAAGCATCCACCGCAAACACGCGTTCGAGAAAGCGGTTGCGACCGATCCAGGGGCGTTGAATGCTGAGGTCGTTGCGCTGCTCCTGGCTTCCGGTATACGGAAACTGTCCGAAGGAATGGTCCTGATCCCAGGGCAGGAACGTGAACTTCTGAGTCTTGGGATCCAGATAGAGATAGAAATTCTGACCGGGTCCGAGGATTCCGTCCACGTCGGAGAGAAATACCATCACGGACATATAGCGCGCGAACTCATCCAGATCGACGAATTCGGGAAGGCGGACGGCAAAGTCCGCATCGTTCGCCTGCGTGACCAGCCTGGTGAAGTCGATCAGCCGCTGCTTCTGCTCTGTGGTTACGCCTGACTTCGGATCGTAAGCCTGGTTGTACTTCGCCCAATCCGGCCCCAGGTAATTGAACAGGTTGGTCGAGACCGGCTTGAATAATGCTCCGTTCTTATTGGCGAAGTTACGCGCGATGAAATGCTCATCCACGTTCTCTACGATGGAATACAAGCCGGCGAAGTGGTTGTCGTATTTTCCGGGCACCGTCAGGTAGACACGGGCATATGAAGTGCGAGGTGCTGGCACTTTGGCGTCGCGGTACAGGCGGTAGGCGAGCGGCTCGTTCATCCAACTCGGATCGGTGACGTTGTTGTGCAGGTTGAGCGTCGTGACTTCGGCAAATGTCTGCGCCTTGATGAATTTGTTGAGATCGACCTTGTAGGAGAACTTACGCGACTCCATGGCGTCGAGGTATGTTCCGTTGCCTTTATAGCGGACGGCCACGTCGCTAAAGGGGCGGTCGTCTATCGTAATGCTGCCGTGGACGCTTTTGAATTCGATACCCATGGCCGAGGCGAGGCCATTGCGCTTGCCGGGCTGTCCCTGCAGCCATTCGCCGCGCCCGATGTTGATGCCGCCTCCCGATTTCGCGGGCGCAATGCCACGGAATTGCTCGGGGGTGAAGGACAGATGTACGGTCGAGATTTTGGTGGGTTGAAAGAGTCCTTGCGCCAGACAGAATCCGGCGCACAGAGGCAGAGCGATCGTGATGCGCGACTTCATCCTGAGGAATTATACGCACGAGCGCGGATTTTGTTCCCCCGTGGGGCAGACTTCAGCGTGCGTACCGATTTCAGTCGGTACTGGTGTGGCAGCAGCCTTGCCTACGGCCACATTCCCGCTCGGGAACCTTGCTTCGGTATCCCATTTTCACCCAGGTGGGTGGGGCATTCCCCACTTTCGCGCCCCCCTTTTCCCGTAAGTCCTTCAAATTCCATTTGGAACATAGAGTGCAGGGGATGCAAAACGGACAAAGAGACTCCAATTACTTTATGCAGCTTACCAGGGCAGCTGACTACGCAGTACGCGTGATGATCCACCTCGCCGGACTTCCTCCGGGAGCGCGCGTGAGCCGTTCGGAACTTTCCGCCGCCGCCGAGTGCCCGGAGCAGTTCCTCTGCAAGGTGTTGCAAAATCTGACCCGCGCGGGCCTGGTCGTCTCGCACCGCGGCAATACCGGCGGGTTCGAACTCGAGGAACTGCACCGCACCGCGTCCGTCCTCGAGGTAGTGGAAGCGGTGGAAGGACCGATCCGCCTGAATGTTTGCCTGTCCGGCGGTCACGCCTGCAGCCGCCAGCCGTGGTGCCCCGCGCATTGCGTGTGGGCCGACGCACAGACCGCCCTGCTCGGCGTCCTGCGCGAGGCCAACATTACCAAACTGGCCGCAGAGGCGGCCATGAATCGGGCGCCCGCCGTGGTGGTCATCGGCGAACCGCGATGGAACTGACGCGATGGAACTGACGCGATGGAACTGACGTGGATCGCGATTCTTGCCAGTCTGTGCATGGCGCTAGCCGCCGTCCTGATCTTCGTCTTCGCCGTCAAGAAGGACTACTTCCACAATATCGAAGACGCCAAATATCAGGTCTTCTGGAGCGATCTGGAAGACCTGGTGAATTCCCCCAAGGAGAAGAAGAGTAATGCCAGTGGCAAGCCCTCATC
>JBDTPR010000192.1:0-10289 GCA_039932635.1 Candidatus Solibacter sp. | reverse complement strand
CGCCGTACGTGTCCACGATGATCTTGCGGCCCGTCAGGCCGGTATCGCCATGGGGTCCGCCGACCACGAAGCGGCCGGTCGGATTGATGTGGTACTTGGTGTTCTCATCCACCATGTTCGCCGGAACCACCGCGTCGATGATGTGCTTGCGCACTTCCGCGACCAGTTCGTCCTGCGCGATCTCCGGGCTGTGCTGCGTGGAGATCACCACCGCATCGATGCGCTTCGGCTTGTTGTCCACATACTCCACCGATACCTGGCTCTTGCCATCGGGACGGAGGAAGTTGAGGATGCCTTCGCGGCGGGCCGTGCTCAGGCGCTGGCAAAGCTTGTGCGCCATCATGATCGGCAGCGGCATGAGCTCGGGAGTCTCATCGCACGCATAGCCGAACATCAGGCCCTGGTCGCCCGCTCCGCCCGTGTCCACGCCCATCGAGATGTCGGGCGATTGCGACTGGATCAGGTTCATGACGCCGCAGGTGTGCGCGTCGAAACCGTAGGTCGCATCGTTGTAGCCAACGTAATCGATGGTGCCGCGCGCGATGCGCGGAACATCCACGTAAGTCTTCGTGGTGATTTCACCGGCCACGATGCAGGTCCCGGTCGTGACCAGGACTTCGCACGCCACGCGCCCGGTGGGGTCGTCCGCTAGTACCGCGTCCAGAACGGCGTCCGATATCTGATCCGCGATTTTATCGGGGTGGCCTTCGGTCACCGATTCCGAGGTGAAAATATGTCGTTGATTATCTGCCAAGGGATTGTCTCCAGTCTTCCTGTTAATAGCGATAGGTATCGGGCTTGTACGGCCCTTCCACTGCAACGCCCAAATATTCGGCCTGCTTAGCCGTAAGCGTCGTCAGTTTCACGCCGATCTTCTCCAGGTGCAGGCGCGCCACTTCCTCGTCGAGGTGCTTGGGAAGCGTGTACACGCCAATTTTGTACGTGTCCTTATTCTTCCACAGATCGAGTTGTGCCAGCGTCTGGTTGGCGAAGCTGTTGCTCATCACGAAGCTCGGGTGGCCGGTCGCGCAGCCCAGGTTCACCAGGCGGCCTTCCGCCAGCACGAAGATCGCGTTGCCGTTGGGGAACGTGTACATGTCCACCTGCGGCTTGATGTTGGTGCGCTTAGCTTCGCTCTTATCCAGACGGTCCATCTGGATTTCGTTGTCGAAGTGGCCGATGTTGCAGACAATGGCCTGATCTTTCATCAGGCGCATGTGGTCCAGCGAGATGATATCGGTGTTGCCCGTGCACGTCACGTAGATATCGCCGCGGCCCAGCGTGTCTTCGATGGTCGTGACTTCAAAGCCTTCCATCGCCGCCTGCAGCGCGTTGATGGGGTCGATTTCGGTGACGATCACGCGCGCGCCCATGCCGCGCAGCGAGTGCGCCGAACCCTTGCCCACATCGCCGTAGCCGCAGATCACCGCGACCTTGCCGGCCACCATCACGTCGGTGGCGCGCTTGATGCCGTCGGCCAGCGATTCGCGGCAGCCATAGAGGTTATCGAACTTGCTCTTGGTGACCGAATCGTTGACGTTGATCGCGGGCACCAGCAGCTTGCCCTGCTCCTGCATCTTGTACAGGCGGTGTACGCCCGTGGTTGTCTCTTCGCTGACGCCGCGCCAGTCCGCCACCAGCTTGTGCCAGCGCTGCGGGTCCTCGGCGTGCACCTGCTTCAGCAGGCCCTTGATCACATCTTCTTCGTGGCTCTCCGACGGGCTGTTGACCCAGTCGCTGCCGTTTTCCAGTTCGTAGCCTTTGTGGATGAGCAGCGTCACGTCGCCGCCATCGTCCACCACGAGCTCCGGACCCTTGCCGCCGGGGTGCGTCACCGCCTGCAGCGTGCACCACCAGTATTCTTCGAGGGACTCGCCCTTCCAGGCGAACACGGGTACGCCGGCCGCGGCAATCGCCGACGCCGCATGGTCCTGCGTGGAGAAAATGTTGCAGCTAGCCCAGCGCACCGTGGCGCCCAGGTCGACCAGAGTTTCAATCAGCACGGCGGTCTGAATGGTCATGTGCAGGGAGCCGGTGACGCGCACGCCCGCGAGCGGCTTGGCTTCGGCATACTTGCGGCGGATCGACATCAGGCCGGGCATTTCGAACTCGGCGATGTTGATTTCCTTGCGGCCCCATTCGGCCAGCGAAAGGTCAGCCACTTTGAAATCGGCAGTTTGGTTTATCGTTGCGGTGCCCATACTTTTTTAGGTCTCCGATACCCTCGTATCAATAAATCTTGATACATTGATATTACCCCGACTGGACTATGGCGTCAATCCTCAAATCTCTCCGACTTGCGGCGGATCCCAACCGCCTCCGCGTGCTGCTGTTGCTTGAACAGGAGGAACTCTCCGTCGCCGAACTCCAGGAGATTCTTTCTAAAGGGCAGAGCCAAATTTCCACCCATCTTGCTCAGCTCAAGCAGGCCGGACTGGTGGACGACCGGCGTATGGGAAAGAACGCTTTCTACCGCCTCACTGCCACGCCGGACCTGATGGAGCTCTTCCGTCAGGCGGCCGTTGAAGTGCCGGAAGCCGCGCAGGACCAGCAGGCGCTGCGCCTCGCCCTCCGCAAGCGCCGCGATAACATGCGCCGCTACTTCGACGAACTCGCCGGCAAGTTCGGACGTCAGTACGTCCCCGGCCGCTCCTGGAAGGGAATTGCCGAGGCGCTCCTGAAACTCATGCCCCCGATGGTGATTGCCGACCTCGGCGCCGGCGAGGGGACCATTTCCCAACTCATGGCGCAGCGCGCCAAGCGCGTCATCGCGGTGGACAACTCGGAGAAGATGGTCGAATTCGGAGCCGAACTCGCGCGCAAGCATGACATCGGCAACCTCGAATACCGTCTCGGCGACCTCGAGGATGTACCTATTAAGAGCGGCACGGTGGACCTCGCATTCTTAAGTCAGGCGCTGCACCACGCGGTTCACCCGGAGCGGGCAATCGGGGAAGCGTGGCGCATCCTGAAGAAAGGCGGCAAGATCGCAATCCTGGATCTCTCCCGCCACCATTTTGAAGAGGCCCGCGAAATGTACGCCGACCTCTGGCTGGGCTTCACGGAACTCGAAATCGAGCGCTACCTGAAGGCCGCGGGATTCAATAATGTAGAGACCGCCATCGTCTACCGAGAAACAGAAGCCCCCTACTTCGAGACCATGCTGGCCACCGCGGAGAAGTAGGACACTCCCCGAACTCTGTGGGGCAGGATGGAATCCTGCGCGCCGGTTGTTTACCGGCGCTCCTGCCTCACAGCGGTCTTTCGACCACTTGATCAATCCCTACCTCTTATATCCGATCATTCGCAGGAAGCCGCGCCGCTTCTCCGCGTCGTCCTCGCCCTCGACCCCCACGGGGCACGACCCATCGATCACGCCGAGCACGCCGCGACCCTGCTCGCTCTCCACCACCACCACCTGCACGGGATTCGCCGTCGCGCAGAAGATGCCGCACACTTCGGGCACGTCCTTGATCCGCCCCAGCACGTTGATCGGATACCCATCGGTCATCACCACGACGAACGTGTGGCCCGCCGCCACGGCAGTCGCGTTCTTCGCCGCCAGCGCCTTCAACGCGTCATCGTTGCCGTCCACGCGCGTCAGACACGGGCCTGAGGCCTCGTTGAATGCCACGCCGAATTTCATTTGCGGCACGGTATTCACAATCGCTTCGTAAATATCCTCCACCGTTTTGATGAAGTGCGATTGCCCCAAAATCAGATTGCCGCCCTCGGGAATCTCGAGCGGCACGAGTTTGAGCTCCATTACTGAAATACCTCCGCCACCGGCCGCACCTTAATGTCTTCCAGTTTGAATCCGAGCGGCCACTTCACCACCAGCTTGTCCTCCTCGGTGATCTCCTGCGGCTTCGGCGAATTGTAGGTCATCGGCGACGGCGCATCGCTCGCCAACTCTTTCTTCAACTCCTCGCCGTTCTTAGTCACCGCCGCGATCACCATGCGATCCGTGCGAATGTACTGCTTGATCACGCGATTCACCTCGGCCAGCGTCAGCTTCGATAGCTGCGTCTTGAGGTACTCGTTGTACGGCGGAGTGCCGTAGAACATGCTGTCGATCGCGTAGCCCAACTCGGCGCGCTTAGTCCGCGTCAGCACATTGACGAATTTGCCGAGAAACTCGCGAGCGCCGTCAAACTGCGCCTGTGTCAATCCATTCTTGTGCAACTTATCGAGTTCGAACATCGCCAGCCGCAGCGCGAATTTCGCTGTCGGCGGTTCCACCGGCCGGATCCACACCTGGAAGATCTGCTGGTGCCGCGCCAGATTCGGCTGCGGCTCCATCAGGAACATGCCGCGCGGAAAATACTCGATGTACGCGTAGTCGCCGTAATTCAACCCGCGCTTCTCGCGCATGCGGTCATACAACACGCCGCTCGACATACGATGCTGCCCCAGATAGCTCGACACCAAGAGCAGCGCCGCATAGTCCGGCTTGCCGCGCGTCACTTCGATCGGATAGCCCAGCGAGAACGCCACGCTGCGCGTATCCTTATCCACGATCACCATACGCGACTTCTCCACCGCACTCGGCGCCGAGATGCGCGGCCTCGTCCCCGCCGTGGCCGGCAGTGCCGCGAAGTCCTTCTTCATCGCCGCCAGGAACTCCGGGGTATAGCCGCCCGCGATCCCGATGATCAACTGCGATTGCGCGTACTGGCTCTTATAGAACGCCTTCATGTCGTCCAGCGTGATCTTCTCCAGCGCCGAAACCGTGCCTGCATTCAAGTGCCCGTACGGAGTGCCCGCATAAATGCTTTCGTACAGCGCTTCCTTTCCCAACTCCTCATCATTGTTGCCGCGCAGGCTCACCTTGATCGCGTTGATGGCATCGTCCTTCACGCGGCGGAAATCATCCTCGCGCCAGCCTGGCGTCAACAGCCGCCCGCGCAGCAGCTTGTAATACTCGCCCAGATTGTCGACGTGCGTGGCGCCGCCGAACATCGTCATTTCCTTATCCACCTGCGCATTCACGCTTGACGCGATCGGGAAAAGCGCGTCTTCCACCTGCTTGTACGTCAGGTCCTTGGTGCCGCCATCGGCGATCATCATCGCCGTCAGATTCGCCAGGCCGGGCTTATCCGCCGGGTCCGCGGCCGACCCCGTCGTGAACACGATCCGGAAGGTCACTAGCGGCGACTTCCCCGGCATCGTCACCGTACGCATCTGCGCCGTGGCGCACGCCGCCAGCACCAGCACTCCACTCAGCAACTTCACTTGGCGCCTCCCGGACCCGTCAGCGTGACCGTCGTGCGGCCCTTCTCCACCAGCCACTTCGCGGCCGCCTGCTGCACATCCTGTGGAGTCAATTTGGCGAACTGATCGTAGAGCGAATTCATCGTCTCCGGCGTGCGCCTCAGCGCCACATAATACGAGAGGATCTGCGCGATCGTATCGCTGTTATCCATACTCAGCGCCAACTGATAGCGCAGGCGCTTGCGTACGATATCGAGCTTCGCCGTGTCCACCGCCTTCTCCTGGAACGCCTTCACCGTCTCCAGAATCCGGTCGCGCACGTAATCCATGTCCTCGGCCTTCTTCACGCGCGCCACGATTTCGAACATCCCCGCGTCCACGCTGCCCGGAGAGTTGGCGCCCAGCGAATCGGCCTTCTGCTCCTGCACCACCAGCTTCTGATAGAGGTCCGACGTATTGGAGAACGCCAGGCTGGAGAGCGCATCCAACGCCGCCGTTTCCTTGGTCGCATCGTTGTACGCCGGTCCCTTGTACGCAATTGCCACGATCGGCAGCGTCGGGCTCGGCCAGTCGACATGCGCCTTGCGCGCGCCATCCTGCGCGGGTTCCACGGGAATCTCCGGCTTGTAGTTGCCGCGCTTCCATTCGCCCCAATACTTATCCACCATCGCGCGCACTGCCTTCGCCTTCACATCGCCCACCACGATGATCGTCGTGTACTCCGGCCGGTAATAGCGGTCGAAGAATTTGAGGCTGTACTCGTACTGATTGGGCATGTCCTGTATGTCCTTCAGGAAGCCCATGGTGGTGTGCTTGTACGTGTGCTTGTCGTAGGCCGTGTCGTGCAGCACTTCATTCAGCTTGCTGAAGGGCGACGCGCTGTTCTTGTTGTACTCGCCGAGTACCGCGAGGCTCTCCGTTTTGAACTCGGGCTCCGCATACTTTAAATGCTGGAAGCGGTCGGCTTCCATCGCTAGCACGGCGTCCAGGTCTTCCTTGGAAAAAGTCGTGTGGTACATCGTGAGGTCGTCGTCCGTCGAGGCGTTGGATGACGCGCCGATCCGGTTCAACGCCTCGTTATACTTCGCGGGCGGGAACTTCGCCGTGCCGCGGAACATCAGGTGCTCGAAGAGGTGCGCGAATCCCGTGTGCCCGGGCTCCACCTCGTTGCGCGACCCGGTCTGCACCACGATGTAGGTCGCCACGATGTTGGCGAAGTCCGTCGGCACGGTGATCAGCCGCAGGCCGTTGGGCAGATCTTCCTGCGAGTACTCGTAAGGGAAGACCTTCTGGGATTGCGCGGCGCAGGTAAGCGCGCTGCATGCCAGCAAGAGACATAATTTCGGAATCATCAATACTATTCTATGATTGCCCCGCCTTCCGTGCGGCGGCATATAATCTCTGCATGCCGAAACTACCGCTGAGACTCTTCGTCGCCCTCGCCGTGACCGCGGGCGCCGTCGTGGCCCAGGCCGATAAACCGCCCGCCGCCGTGGTGGCCGGAATCCCGGTGAACTACGACGAAGCCAAGATCGCGGACTACAAGCTTCCCGACGTTTTGCGCCTGGCCAACGGCAAGACCGTGCGCGACGCCAAGACCTGGAACCAGCAGCGCCGCCCCGAGATAGTGCGCCTCTTCGAAGAGAATCAGTACGGCCGCGCCCCCGGCCGTCCCGCGGCCATGAACTTCGACGTCTTCGAGAAGGGCGCCCCCGCGCTCGACGGCAAGGCGATTCGCCGTCAGGTCACCATCTACTTCTCGGCCGACAAGGCCGGCCCGAAGATGGACCTCCTGGTCTACGTGCCGGCGAACGCCACCGGACCTGTGCCCCTACTCCTGAACGTCGGGTTCACCGCCAATTCGAACACGGTCGACGACCCCGGCATCAAGCCCGGAGAGGTCTGGGGACCGGCCAAGAAGCGCGTGCCCGCCGCGCAGGGCCGAAATTTCGGCAAAACCAACGTCGCCCGCCTTCTCGATGCCGGCCTGGGCTTCGCCACGGTCTACTACGGCGACATCGATCCCGATTTCCTCGGAGGCGTTCCCTTCGGCGTGCGTGCCCTCTACCTCAAGCCCGGTCAGACCGAGCCCGCGCCCAACGAGTGGGGCTCCATCGCCGCCTGGGCCTGGGGCCTGAGCCGCGCCATCGATTACCTCGAAACCGATAATGCCGTCGACGCCAAACGGGTTGCCATCATGGGCGTTTCGCGCCTCGGCAAGACAGTCATGTGGGCGGGCGCCAGCGATCCGCGTATCGCCCTCGTGATTGCCAGTTGCTCGGGTGAAGGCGGCGCCGCCTTGAGCCGTCGCAATTACGGCGAGACCATCGCGCACCTGACCGAGGCCACTCGCTATCCTTATCAGTTCGCCGCTAACTACGCCAAATTCGCCAGGGATGTCGATAACTTCCCCGTCGATGCCCACATGTTGGTTTCGCTGATTGCGCCGCGCCCCGTACTGCTGCAGACCGGCGACAAGGACTTCTGGTCGGATCCCAAAGGAGAGTTCCTCGCCGCCGTGGCCGCGGAGCCCGTCTTCAGCCTGCTCGGCAAGCAGGGACTGGGCACAACCGAAATGCCGGCCGCCGGAGTGCCCATCATGCAGACCATTGGTTACTTCGAGCACGCCGGCGGGCACGGAACCATTCCGTCCGATTGGGATCAGTTCCTGGCCTTCATGCAGATGCACTTGTTGAGTAAACGATGAGCATCAAGCAGAGCCGCGACCGTCAGGGAGCGTTCGCTAACTGGACTCGCGGCTCTGCTTGGGTTTTGTCTACTGAACTTGCAGAGTTACGGTGTTGCTATCCGCGCCATTGATGGTGACTCGCAGAGTTACTGTGCCGCTCACCGACTTGTCCAAGCGGAATTGCACGGCGTCAACTCCCGTGCGGCCGGCCAACGCGAATGCCTTCTCCGCGCTGATCGACGTTTCGCCTACCTGCACCGTCACGCCATCGACAATCGCGTACGATGTGGATTGCGGAATCGGGAAGCCTTCCGGACGCTGCCGTTCGGCCGGACCGAAGCCCGTACCGTAGACCGTCAGCAATTCGCCCGCCTGTGCGGGCGCCTCGGCCGTCACTTGAGAGCCATCCTCGTGCAGCGCCATCGTGAAGAGCCCGGGCGCGTTGCGCACCACCGTAAACGGCGCGCGCACTTCCGGCATTCCCGTCGGACTGATGGTCAGAAATAGATTGCCCGGCGCCAGATCGTCCGGCAATTCCGCATTAATCTGCCCCGGCGACACGAAGAACAACGGCAGCAGGCGGTCGCCCACTCGCACCGTCAACCCGCCTAAAGTCTGTGGCAGCATGCCTTCGGGCGCGACAATCGTCTGGGTCGTCAGATTGACTCCAAAGATCGAGATGATGCCGCCAGGAGCCACGCCTGTCTGCGGCGTTGTGCCCGCCGCGTTGCTCACGCCGGCCGGAGCGATATACGGGATAGGATCCAGCAGAGCCTTCACATTGCGCGGCGCGCTCATCGTCACCATCCCCGTAGGGATCGTGCCGCTCAAATCACCCTCCCAGCGGCGGAAGCGATATCCGGGTTGCGCGGTCAGATTCACAGAAACGTTCGCATTCGTACGGTAAAATCCGTCCGGCGACGAAGGTAGAACCTTCCAAACCGCACCGTTCACCGGATCGCTGGCGGCACTCAAGCGATTCAGCAGGTGATAATTAGCACTTGCCGACACCGGAGAGTCGCCGACTGTGACCACGAATTCGCTGCCGCCTCCCGGCCAGCCGTCGAAATCCGCCCGCGAACCATCGCCCTGCGGCACCGACGCCGGAGCGCTTACGCGCACCTGAGTTCCGGGATCGCGCAGCACTTCGCACGGCGCAGTGCACGCCAAGCCATCGACCTTCAGACTGAGCCCGGTGATGGAACTATTAAGTGTGACCTTAGTAAGTGGCGTGTAAGTCGCGGTTAGCCGCAAGCCATTGTTTTCAGAATCCGCCGGCGCCACGACATCCTGCGTCGCCGTGCCGCCATTCGACCACGAACTGAACTGCCACACCCGCCCTTGACTGTCGGTCTGCTGCTGTGGTGCTTCAAGATGATGCTTCTCGCCGATCCCCCACGCGAAGTAATAAGGGTCCAGCGCGTTGTACTGCCCGTCCACCTTGACTTTCAGGCCCACGGGCAGCGTCAGAATGCTCACGCCCGCCGCGGGAATAAACTTCGCCGACAGCGCCGCCGGAGTGCTCGAACTGCTCACCTTAAAAGCGTGATTCAATTCTCCGCCGTCGCTCCACGATTGAAACGACCACCACTTGCCATACTTATCTTTCTGCGGCGAGTTAGCGCCCACCGTATGCACCGATTCAACAGCCCATTCCATGGTGGCAGGCGTATTTATGGGAGCGCGATCCAGCAGTAACTGCAGTTCCGGCGGATCGGTGCTCATACTTACCTGGCGCGCCACCTGGAAACGCGGGTACACGGTCATCGGATTCGCCAGGCTCACCGTGTTCTGGAAACCCAGAATTGTCTGGTTAGCGCCCGGCTGCCAGCCCAGGAATACAAAGCCCGGCTTCGGAAACGCCTGTAAGACCACTGTGGAATTGGCCTCGAAGTAGACATCGGCCGTGGATTCAATCGGCGCTCCGCCCGCTAAGACGGTGCCCGCACTCTGGCAGTTCGACGCATCGGGGCAATTGGAAAACACCACGCCCAACCCGTACTGCAGCGTGAACATGGCACGATACTCGCTGATCGACGGACTGGCCGTGATCACCACGGGATTGGCCTGCAAGGGTCCGCCCGCGAACTGCCAGCCCTGAAAGTTGAACCGCGTGCGAATCGTCCCCGTCTGAACCACGTTCGACACCCATAGCGAGTGCTTGCTGCCGGCCGGCCACGCCGCACTGGTGGCGTGCGTGTACACCTGGCCATCCACTTGGTATTCGGCGCCGTCCGGTACCGGAACAATTCGGGTGACCGCGCCCTGTTCCTGCGCGCGAAACACCGGCGCCAGTGCCATGCTCAGTATGAAAACAACGGCAATCGGTAGGTATTTCCAGTCGAGACGCTTCATTCCCTGGCCTTCCTCGGGTCACTCGCGACGC
>JBDTPR010000191.1:0-10305 GCA_039932635.1 Candidatus Solibacter sp. | reverse complement strand
TTTTGCACCGAGACGCTGACCTCGCCCAAACGGGCCGGCCGCCATCCCAAACGGGCATCCAGTAATAGAGTCCCCGGCAGATTGAACGTGCGATTGCGCGACCGCGCGGTCACCGTCAGATCGAGTTGCAGAGTCCGCGTCAGGTCGTGCTGCGAGCGCAAAAGGCCCTGGTGGCCGATCGTCCCCAGCATGCTGTCCCAATTGTAGTCGAAGGTGGCGTTGTCGGCCGGATGCCAGCGAGTTTCGTTCAGGTACGAATACGACGGGATCAAGCGCCACGCCGGCGCGACCTGAAGGTATCCCCAGATTTCGCCTCCATAAGTCCGGCCGGTTCCGTAGTTGCCT
The DNA here is from genome assembly GCA_039932635.1 of Candidatus Solibacter sp. Classification (GTDB taxonomy): domain Bacteria; phylum Acidobacteriota; class Terriglobia; order Bryobacterales; family Bryobacteraceae; genus Solibacter. The sequence continues at coordinate 9,960 of JBDTPR010000191.1, read as the reverse complement.
TCCTCCATGCGGGTTTCGAGAATCAGCGCCGTGCCAGTCCAGGTCGGGACAGGCATCGATGGCCCGCGGAGTCCGCGCAGTCGGCTGTAATAATTCCAGTAGGTGGAAATATCGACCGACCAGCGCTGCCCCGATTGCTGCCGAAAGCCCGTCTCCAGGCCCCGCTCGATTTCCGAGCGCATGTCCTTCGAGCCGTGGAAATTCATTTCCAGAGGCAAGCCGATCGGCGTTTCCATCATACCGGCCTCCGCCGTCAAATCGCGGTCGTAGCGGCTGGCGGTGCGTATGGCGCGCGAAGCGGCAAACCACAACGAGCGCCGCGCGTTGGGCGTATACAGCATGCGGAAGCTCGGCTGATACTCCACGTGGCCATAAGAGTTGTAATCCACGCGCATTCCCGTAGACGCCATCAGCCTCTGGCCGACGATCTGCCACTCATCGCGCAGCACGACGTCGCCGACCCGGTAGACCGAACTCGCCGGATTAAAAGCGATGAAATATTTGCCTTGCACGGCATCCCAATACTGCTGATAGCCGCCGCCCACATAGATTTCGTGGCTTTCGGATACCGGCATCTGTTTCTGCCAATCGAGCACCAGATTGTTGATCTTGAGGTCGGCGAAGGGGTAATCCAGGTGACTCCGGTCATAGGAAACCTTCAGTACCGACTCTCCACCGTCGGACGCGGCATGCGTCCACTGGGCCTGGATGAAACCACCTTCGTAATCCGTATGATCCTGATAGCGCGTGAACAACCAAGGCAGCAACTCGGCACGCCCTATTGGATCCTGCCGGTCATTATTGAAGCCATCGCCCTGCACCGTCCAGCTATCGTGCTCCCCCTTCTGACCGTCCACGCGAAAGCCCAGCCTGGTGGTCGCGAAGTCCAGGTTGTGAATATTCGGGGCTTTCACCATCACCAGACCGGCGATGTTGTAATACCCTGGCGAGTCGTAAGCCGGTGTATCATAGGCAGCCTTGCCCCATATCCGGTAAGCGAGGCGGTCGTTCGGCACGAACCCCACACGCGCTTCCACGCCCGCACGCTGTTCGTTCCCCGCCGACACGCTGGTCATCACGCCCTTGGTCGCCTGGGCACGCTTGGTGATGATATTGATCACCCCGTTGACCGCGTTGGGCCCCCACATCACCGCCCCCGGACCGCGCACGATTTCGATCCGCTCGACATCCTCCAGCGACACGTCAACAGCATCCCAGATCAACCCGGAGAAGAGCGGGTTGTACAGAGAACGCCCGTCGATCATAACGAGTATCTTGTCGGCATACTGGCGTGCACCGCCGCGCGCCGACACCACCCAGGATCGGCCGTCGATACGCAGCACGGTCAACCCGGGCACACGCCGCAGCGCCTCCGGAATCGAGGTCGCGCCCGAGCGCCGAATATCCTCCGACGTCAGGACAAAGACCGCCGCCGGCGCCTTGGACATCTGTTGCGCCTTGCGCCCCACGGAGGTCACCTGAATGCCGAATAACTCGTCCACGCTGAGCTTCAGCAGGTCATCAGTGGGCGCGCCGACCCGTTGCCCGAAGGCTAGTGTAGCCGCGCAGATTGCAGAAATTAATAGCCTGTTGAGGCGCACATCAGACTTATCGGCCGAATCCGTCCGGGACTTTATACAGGATTAGCCGAAGTTTGTACCTCGAGCGCGGCGCCCAGGCAGAAAAGGTGCGGCTCCCCTTGTGCCCTTCTACACGCCAACCGCGAGGTTGACCACAGCCGCGTCACTACGCCAGATGCCGCCGGGCGTGCCCGGCACACAGCCATCCACCGGTCTGCCCGCGAAGCACGGACCCGGCCACCGTAGGCGAAAGGAGCTGGCCGGCAGCGGTCCATGCGTGGCGGCCCTCGGACGGGCGCTCTGAAACGCACCTTCATATAGCAATCCGCGCGCAACGCAAAAAGACGGAACCCGCCCTGTGGAGTTTCCGTTACCCTTCGCAAGGAGCACTCCGCATGCGCGTTTTTCTCCAGGACCTTCGCTACAGCCTCCGCCTCTTTCGCAAAGCGCCCGGCTTCGCGCTGGTCGCCGTCCTCGCCCTAGCCTTCGGCATTGGCATGAACACGGCCATCTTTACGCTGCTCAACGCGATCGCGCTCCGGCCCCTGCCGGTCCGCGCCTCGGCCGACGTGGTGACGGTCTACCAGACAATCCGGGGGAACCATCAGCGGAATGTCCACGGCTCGAGCGCCTTCCTGTCGTATCCCGAATACGCAGCCTATCGCGACCGCAGTCATGCCTTCGAGGGCTTGGCCGCGCACGCATACGCCGATCTCACGCTCGCCGGACCCACCGCCCGAACCGTATCCGGCTTCCTGGTGACATGCAATTATTTCTCCCTGCTGGCGCCTCCATTCGCCCTCGGGCGCGCCTTTACCCCCTCCGAATGCGGCGCACCCGGCGCCTCCCCCGTCGTAATCCTCAGCCACAAGCTCTGGGTCGGGGCCTTTGCGGCGGATCCGCAGATCGTCGGCCGAACCGTAGTCCTCAACCACAACAGCTTCACAGTCATTGGTATCGCGCCCGAAGGCTTCGCCGGCGCGAGCCTCAGGGGCGCCGACGCCTGGGCTCCGATTTCCATGCAGGAGCAGTGGAAGCAAAACCGCAAGTTCCTCTCCGACGCCAACCTGAGCTGGCTCGAAGTCGCCGGCCGCCTCAAACCCGGCGTGTCGATCGCCAGTGCGCGGGCCGACCTGGCGGTCATCGCGGCCTCGTTCGATCGCGACCAGCCGGGACGCAAGACCTCGATCCTGGTGGACCGTGCGACCTACATGAATCTTCCCGAAGGGCGCACTCCCGTGCTCTCGGTAGGCGCCGTGATCCTCGTCGCGGTCAGCCTGGTGCTGGTGATTGCCTGTGCGAACCTGGCCAACCTGCTGCTGGCGCGCGCCTTGGGCCGGCGTAAAGAGATCGCGGTTCGCTTGGCAGTCGGCGCTTCCCGCGTGCGCCTGTTGCGGCAACTGCTCACCGAAAGCCTGCTGCTCTCCTGCGCCGGCAGCGCGCTCGGATTGCTCGCCGCGTGGGGCACGCTGCGCACGGCTCTACCGCTTCTGATGGCACGCCTCCCCGAGGAAATCCGCTCCATCGCCTTGAATCCCGATCCTGATATTCGGATAGTCCTCTACTCCCTGGCGCTGGCACTTGCCACCGGGATTGGCTTCGGCCTGATTCCCGCGCTGCAAAGCTCCGCTCCCGACCTCAATGAGGCGCTCAAGGATTCCGGCGCCACCACCGGCGGGCGGCGTACCGGTAAGCTGCGCAGTACCCTCCTGGCCACACAGGTAGCCGTCTGTCTCGTCCTGCTGGTAGCCGCCGGACTGCTGCTGCGCGGCCTGCAATCCGCGCAAACCATCGATCTCGGCTTTGAGACCCGCGACATAGCCACCGCGAGTTTCGACCTGGGGCGCCAGGGGTATGACGAAGCCCGCGCCACGGCCTTCCATCGTCAACTGGCCGCGCGCCTGGCCGCCCGCGGCGGTATTTCCGATACCGCGCTGGTGGATTCGGTGCCGCTGAGCGGTTCGCGCCGCGGCACCATGGTCGTGCTGGAGGGCAAGTCGGTAGCCATGCACCAGATCACCAACGCGAACGTCTCCGCGCATTATTTTCAATTGCTCAACATCCCGATTGTCCGCGGCCGCGCCTTCGAGCCGCTGGAGAGCAGCGAGACTCAGCACGTCATCATCGTCAGTGAAGCCACCGCGCGCCGCTTCTGGCCCGGCGAAGATCCCGTCGGCAAGCGCATGCGCGTCGGTGAAGACAAGGTCTACAGCCAGGTGGTCGGCGTCGCCAAAGATATACACGCCACCGGCCTCTCCGAGGTGGATCCGATTTTCGTCTACTTTGCCGCCGGCACCAGCGCCAAGCTGGAATTTTCCCTGCTGGTGCGCGGCGCGGGCGGCCCCGCGGCCTTGGCCCAGGCGATCCGCGAGGAGTCGCGGGCCATCGATTCCAGCGTGCTCGTGAGCACAGGCAGTTTCGCCAACAACCTCGCCATGTTCCAGCTTCCTTCGCGCGTCCTTTCGGGACTGGGCTTCGCCCTCGGTCTCGGCGGCCTCTTGCTGGCGGCCCTCGGCATCTATGGAGTGATGGCCTATGCCGTGACCCAGCGCACGCGCGAGATCGGCATCCGCATGACTATGGGTGCGGAAGGCCGCGACGTCGTGAGCCTGGTGCTGGGGCAGGCCATGCGTCCCGTCGCGATTGGCGTAGCTGTCGGACTGGTAGCCAGCGCCGCAGTGTCGCGCGTGCTGAGCAGTCTGCTCTACGGCGTGAGCCCGCTGGATCCGCTGGTGTTCGGCGGCGTAGCTCTCTTCCTCTCCGCGGTCGCACTACTGGCGGGCTATCTGCCCGCGCAGCGCGCGTCACGCATCGACCCGATGGAGGCGTTGCGGCACTCGTAAACTCTCAAGGACGCTGCGTAGCCTGCCCCTTCGTGGGCCCGTGGAGCTTGTTGTAATCCGGCATATAAACGATAAGTCCGCCGGACGCAGTGGTCTTGGAATAACCCGCAACTAAGTGCTCATTGTAATGGTCGGGATAGAAATCGAAGACGTCGGATGGGTCGGCATCCACCAGGCGCATGTCGGCATCCTTCATCGTCAGCTTGCCGAACGTCAGTATGCCGCCGCGGTATGCCATATAGTTCGAAGGCGGCCGGGTGGGCACGACATTGCTGGGCTTTCCGAAAGTCTGTACGATCGAATCGCCGACGATCGCGACCGAGGTAACGCGCCCGCGGATCTTAGGCGGCGGCAGCGCGGCAGAGGGGTCCATGATGAGATCGTTCTCTTCCACTGTGATTCCGCGCGTCTTCCGCGTGTTGATCAGTTTCGCCATGTCGAGGCCGAGCACTTTCATCAGCCCCTTGACGGGCAGATGCGCGGCCTTTGTCTTGTTCGGGTGTATGCGGATCAGCCCTTCCGGCGTGGGGCTCATCGTGCCCACCATTTCAAAGGGAATGCCGATACCTTTCTTAAGCGTCCCGGTCTGCTTGAGCTCGGTGCCCTCCGCGCTTAGCTTGAGATTCTTGAGCGGTGCATCCGGGTCGTTGAAGACATAGGTATTCATGGCATGCGTCATGCTCGCCATGCTGACTGCGATCTCGGCGGAATCGATAGCGATCACGTAGGACAACTTATCGTCGAACGTCGGGGGCCGCCCCTTTTTGGTCGGCAGGAACTGGCCCTTCAGATACTTGATTCGCATGATCAGCGACTCGTCAAGGTGAATGTTCACGTTGACCATTTCCACCTGGGTTGGCGTCGCGCCGGCGTCCGGCAGTTCCACCGGCTGGCTCGCGGTCTCCGGCGGTTGCTTGGGCGGTGCTTTGGAGGTGCCATTCCCGGCGCTGCAGGATACCAGCAGAAGGCCGCCGGCGAGCAGCCCTAGCGTCAAGCACGCCAGTCGTTGCATGGTTTTACCACCTCCAGCACTCCTGCAGCAGTTGAGGGGCCGTTGGACCTGTTAGTGTGGAAAGATCCAATCGCATGCTACGCATCTCCGTTCCCGATGACTTCCCCGCGGTATTGGCCACCAGCGCGGTCTTCCCCGCCCTGTCGGCGCGTGCCACGCTCGACTACTTCGACACTCTGCCGGGCGCCGGGGACAAGCTGATCGAGCGCATCGGCCAGGCAGAGGCGGTGCTCAATATCCGCTCCTCCTCCCGTTTCACGGCACGGGTCTTCGACGCCTGCCCGCACCTGCGCCTGCTCTCGGTGTGGGGCACCGGGACCGATCACATCGACCTGGACGCCGCGGCGCGCGCCGGCGTCACGGTGACCAATACTCCGGGAGTAAGCGCACGTTCCATCGCAGAGCACGCGCTGGCCCTGCTCTTCGCGGTGGCGCGACGGATTCCGTTGTTGGACCACGCAACTCGCGGCGGACAGTGGCCGCGCGGCAGCGGCGTTCAGTTGTACCGCAAAACCTGCGGCGTGATCGGCTACGGCGCGGTAGGCAAACGCTTCGCGGAGTTGGCGACCGGTATCGGGATGGACGTGAAAGTGTGGACGCTGCACCCCGAGCGATACCCCGGCATGAGCTTCGCGGAACTCGACGACCTCTACGACACCAGCGACGTCCTGAGCGTGCACCTGCGGCTCTCACCGCAGACCGTGGGCATCATCGGCGCACCGCAGTTCGAGCGCATGAAAGACTCGGCGATCCTGATCAATACCGCGCGCGGTGCAATCGTGGACGAAGCGGCGCTAGTGGCAGCCTTGACTGACGGACGCATCGCGGGGGCCGGGTTGGATGTCTTCACCGAGGAACCACTGTCAGGCCACAATCCGCTGCTCGCGCTGAGCAATGCCGTGCTGACGCCACACTGCGCGGGGATTACGCCCGAGGCGTTAGAAGCAGGGCTGCGCATGGCAGTAGAAAACATCTGGGACTGGGAAGAAGCTCAGTAGGGCGGGCGCCCTCGCCCGCGCGTGGCCCCCTGGCCGCGCATCGGAGCAACGCTCCGACACCAAACGCCATGCAACAAGGCTCGCTGAGCTCGCCTGCGGGGCCAGTGCGGTCCGCCGTACAAAGCCTCCCCTACTCACTCCAAGAGCGTTCCCAGCCCCGCCACCAACTGGTATTCTCCAGATCGAGCGCATTCCAGCACTGGTCCACCGCCTTCGGATCAAGCCGCAAAACAGCGTCGCGCGGAATCGCCGCCGCCTGCGGCACCAGAGCCTGGAAGCGCTCCCACACGGAACCGCGAACCGGCTCGGGCACGCGCGTCAGCAGATGCCACAGAGTGAGCCCATCGCGAGGGCGGGCGGCAGCCAGTAAAGCCGGCAGCACACTCGTGTCGCCGCGTTCGAAGCGCGCTACACTACGGCGCAAATCCTCGGACGCATCCTCGAAATACGGAATACCGGGACCGCCGCGCTTGCGCGTGGCGCAGGTAGCGCCCGCCGGAATGAAACTCTCGCGGCCGCTGGTATGGAACGCGACCCACCCCGTAGTCACGCGCAGCAGACCATCGCCCCGATCGTCGACATTGAGCGTGTACTCGCAACCCAGATCGACGGCGCGCGCGGAGGGCGTCTCCACCACGAATTCGCGCGCCGGCGCCCAGATAAAAGCGTGCAACTCGCCGCGCATCAGGGAGAGGCGTTTGCCACCGGCCGCGCGCAGCACGGAGTTGGCGGCCAGATCGACGCGCCCCACGGCCTCGTCCTCCAGTTGCACCGCGGCATTGCCGGTGCGCAGCGTTTGCCCCTGGCGGAGCGCATTGCCGGAAACCTGCCAGGTAGTCGGCGGTGCAGTGGGGGCCACCATCAGCACGAGCGCAGCCGCGGCGGCGAGCAGTGGGCCAGCCCACGCCCAGCGGACACGCGACGGCGGCGGAGGCCGGTGGCGGTAGCGCAGCGGGGCAAGCGTGCGTTCGAGCCGCGCGATATCGGCGTCGGGCGGGCCGGAGCGGTCCCACAGGTAATCGTCGTTCATTGAATGGTTACTCATTTCTGCACCAGCAGATCGCGCAGGAGTTTCATCCCGCGGCACAGGTTGACGCGCACGGAATCCGGAGTGAGCCCGGTCTGCGCGGCGATCTCGGGTCCGGTCATGCCTTCCACCAGCCGTAGGATCAGGGTCTCGCGATAGGCTTCAGGCAGGCTGCGAATCTGGTTCAGGACCATGAAGGCATCCTGCTGCGCGGCGCGCGGGGCCGCCGGATCCAGCAGTTCGAGCGAAGCGGTTTCGCGATTTCGGCGGTGATGATCCATAGCACGGTTGCGCGCGATGGCGCCCAGCCAACCGCGGAACGCCGCGGCCGAGCGCAAGCCGCGCAGCTGCTTCATGGCGGAGAGGAAGACCTCCTGGACCAGGTCTTCCGCCTCCGACGGAGCCACGCGCGCCAGCAGAATGCCGTGCACCATGCGCGCGTACCGGACGTAGAGTTCGCCGAAGGCGCCGCGGTCACCCTCGGAGGCGGCGCGTATCAGCGCATCCTCGTCGAGGGTGTCGGCAGCGGCTTCGCCGGGCATTAGCATCAGTTGAATCATAACTGCTGTGCTGCCCAATATACCTACTTCAGCATCGCGTCGATTTCAGCGGGGGCGAAGGCCTTCATATCGCCTTTGGCGTGCAGACGATCCACCCCGGCCGGACCGGCGGCGACTAGCGTATTGGTGAATTGCTCGTCGTTCTTGCCCACCAGTTGGATCACCCACTTGCCTTCTTTGGGCCACTGCTGAGATAGCGCGTAGGCGCCGGGCTCGCCGAGCGGCTTGAGTTCCAGCGGAATGCTGCGGCGCTCCCCTTTGACCATGCCGATGGCGGTGGCGGTCAACTTGGCGGCCGCCGGATCGTGGCAGCCCACAGCCTTAATGGTTACCACGGCGCCCATCTTGGACGCGGTGGGGTTGGCTTCGGGATTTCCGAGTTGCAGGTAGAATCCGCCGGCGAATATTTGGCCCGCACAGGCCAGCATCACAGCTACGAGTGTCTTCTTCATCGGATTGTGCCCTCCTTCAGGTGCAATCTGACGAAAAGACGCCGCGCGGACCGAAACTGTTAACCGGGTGGGCTTTCGCCGCTGGATGCGGCAACTACTTCTGCACGGTCAGCAATAAGTTAGCCTGCGACAGAAGTCCGCGCAGCTCCGCGATGACAGGCTGGTCGCCATCGGCCACCGCGGGCACCACCACGTTGAACTGGTACAGACCGGGCGAAATCAGGCCCGCGTAGGCAATCGTTGCATCCAGCCCGCCGATGCGTACGCGCAGGTCGTCCAGGCGCACCAAAGGCAAAGGACTCGGCACCAGCGCGGTCGCCGAAATCGCCGGAGAGGTGGCGCCGAAGCCGGTCCCGTACAGCACGATGGTCTCGCCGGGCTGGGCGGGCGTGCCCGACGTGCCCTGGCGATTGAGCGCGGGACCTGCCAGATAGGCCCCATTGACATGCGTCCCGGCCACGTAATTCACGCTGGCGGTAGGGAACTGGAAGAAGGCCGGTGCAGCAGTCTGCTTCAGCGCCAGCGCGCTCTCGCTGGATCCCAGCCCATTCTTCACCTGCACTGCCACCAGGCCGGTGGCGGCATCGTCCGGTGCCAAAACGTTGAGTTGCAACGGACTGATGTATGCTACCGCCGCAGCCTTGCCATTGATGGTGACGCTGACGCCCTCAAGCGAGAGCGGCAGTTGGCCGGCGACGAAATCGCTGTCGCGCCAGGAGCGCGTAGTGGAGGCAAGCGCGGTGCCGAAGAGCGTCACCCACGTGCCCGGCGCAATCGCCGGATTGAGCCCGGCAGCATTCACCACGCCCGACGAAAGCAGTGTCGGCTTCGTCACCGGAGGCGGCGCGGCCTGAACATTCAATGTGACCGGAATATTGACCTGCCCGCCGGAGACTCCGCTGATCGCCACTACCAACGAGCCCGTATACGTCCCCACCGCGATATCTTTCGCCGTCGCACTCACGGTCAGCGTAGACGGCGTAGCGGCTCCGAAGGGGTTGACCGCCAGCCACTTGCCATTGGGCGGCGCCGAGGAGACAATCGCCTGGAATACGAAACTCGAGGTCACGCCGCTCACCGAGATCCTAAGCGCCTGCGGCGGCGGATCCGCCTGCCCGGCAATCGCCGTGAAACTCAGTGAAGTCGGCAAGGCCACCAGTTGCACATTAGAGGGAGCAACCGCCTGCAGCGTCACCGGAATGGTCAGCGACCCGCCGCTGGCCGCAGTAATGGTGACCCGCCCGTTGTACGTGCCGGGCGCCAGGTTCGTAACCGTGTTGTTAAAGGAAACCTCGACTGAGGTGGGCGTGACCGTGGTTTGCAGCGCGGCGGCGAGCCACGACCCACCGGAATCCGTGGTGGCCAGCACCGCGAGGTTCGCTGGACCGGAGGTGGACGTAATCTGCACTTTCACCGGCAGCGGCGGAAACTGGCCCGTCTGATAAGTGGTGACGATCTGCGAGCGGTCGCTCAGCAGCGTCTGGTTCG
>JBDTPR010000190.1:0-10316 GCA_039932635.1 Candidatus Solibacter sp. | reverse complement strand
CGCCCTTCCTTGTACTTCCAGTGCGCCGCGATGCCTTCCTCCGCGATGCGGTGCATCTCCTCGGTGCGGATCTGCACTTCGAAAGTCTGTCCGTGCGGACCCACCACGCTGGTATGCAGCGATTGGTAGAGATTCGGCCGCGGAATCGCGATGAAGTCTTTGATGCGCCCGGGAATCGGACGCCACTTATTGTGGATCACGCCCAGGGCCGCGTAGCAGTTCTTCACCGAGTCGGTGAGGATGCGCAGCGCCATCAGATCGTACACCTGATCGAGCGAAATCTTCTGCCGTCGCAGCTTCTGGAAGACCGAGTACGGCCGCTTCACGCGTCCGTCGATGCGCGCCGGAATGCCCTCCCGCCGCAGTTCGCTTTCCACCGTCTGGCGGATTTCGACCAGGAACTCTTCATTCGAATGGCGCTTGGATTCGATGGCGCCCAGGATCTCCTGGTACGCATCCGGCTCCAGGTGCTGGAAGGCCAAATCCTCGAGTTCGCCGCGCACCTTACCCATTCCCAGGCGATGCGCGATCGGAGCGTAAATCTCGATGGTCTCCCGCGCGATGCGCTCGCGACGCTCCGGGCTCAGGTATCCCAGCGTACGCATATTGTGTATGCGATCCGCCAGCTTCACCATAATGACGCGGATGTCCTCCACCATGGCGAGCAGCATCTTGCGCACGCTCTCCGCCTGGCGATCCTCCGCCGAGAAGACATCGAGCTTGGTGAGTTTGGTGACGCCATCCACGCAGCGCGCCACCTCGGGTCCGAACTCCTTGCGCACCTGCTCCACGGTCACGCTGGTGTCTTCCACCACGTCGTGGAGAAGGCCCGTTTCCATCGCAACGACATCCATTCGCATGTCGGCGAGGATGTGCGCCACCATCACGGGATGCGCCATGTAAGGTTCGCCCGAATCGCGCATCTGTCCCTCGTGACACTTGCTGGCGAAGCGGAACGCTTTCTGCAGTGCGGTCAGATCTTCCTTGGGACGGTACTCGCGAATTTTGGCTTCCAATTCGGCGTACAACTGCTCGACGGGGTCGGACGATGGCGGTACTGGCCCGGATTCGGAAACGCTGGGAGACTCGGAGGGCACGCTATTTCGATTGTAGCAGGGGACCCCAAAAACGATTGGGGAGCCAGCCGTAAAGGCCAACTCCCCAAGGGAAAAACGTTGATAACAGACTACTTTTTCGTATCGTCCATGGTGATGCCGCCGCCGGTCTTGTTCTTCTTCTCGGCCTTGATCTTCTTAGTAGCCAATGCTTTTTGCACCCAGTCGTCGGCGACCTTGATCTGCTGTTCGTACTCTTCCTTGGTATCGGCAAGGTCGGCACGCTCGCGGACCAGGAGGTTCTCGTAAGCCATCGCGTCGTCGTATTCCGGATTGATCTGCAGCGCCTTGTCCAATGCCTGCAGGCCGCCTTCAATGACCGGCCCGTACTTCGCTTTAAGCTCTTCCTTAACCTTCTTGTCCTTGATCGGGCCCGGATCTTCCTGCTTCATGCCGAGGTTGGCGCGAGCCGTCCCGTACACCGGATACCACTTGGACCATGCGATGAAGCCCATGCTGTAATACGCATCGGCATTCTGCGGTTCCACGGCGATCAGCTTTTCGTACCACTGCTGCGCCTCGTCCCACTTCTTCTGGTTCAGATTCAGCGAGGCGATCGAAGCGATGGCAACAGTATTCTTGGGCTCGGCCTCCAGAACTTTTCTGAAGTTCTCGAAAGCCGCAACCGCCATCTTGTTGTTTTCAGGCGAATCCGCGCCCGGGATGTACTGCTGCATGTACGCCGTCGCCAGGTACAGCCGCGCAGCCGAGAATCCGGGATCGAGTTCCACCGCGTGTTTGAAGCGCTCGACGGCCTCCGGATATTGCGCGCCGGTGAACGCCTGCACGCCCTTATTCAGCTCATCGCGCGCCTTGAGCTGATTGCAGCTGATGCTCATAGCCGCCAGCGCGGCCGCGGCGAGTACCAACATTACCTTACGCATACTATTGACCGGCCTCCACCTTGGCAGTCATTAGACCAACCTTGTCGATGGCCGCCCCGTGGGCGATGTCGATTGCCTTCGCCACCCACTGGAACTCCAGACCCGGGTCAGCCTTAACAAAGACTACGCGCTCTGCGCGAGTCTTGAAGATTTCTTCCAAGCGTTGACCCAAACGTGCCTCGTCCGTAGCTTCGCTATTGATCGCCATGTTGTGCTGCGCATCAATCGTGATCACGACCGTGCGCTGATCCGATTGATTCGGCTTCGCGTTCGGAGGCGGCGGCTGCGGCACCAGGGCCTCAAGGCCTTTAGGCGTCAAGGGCGTGATCACCATGAAAATGATGATCAGTACCAGCAGGACGTCGATCATGGGCGTCATGTTGATGTCTGCTTTCGGGCCACCGGACCCGCCGACGGACATTGACATATGATTGCTCCTTTAAAAAAATGTTTATTCCCGACTACTTCGCAGGCGCGGCAGCGTCTACGGGTTTGCTCTTGTTATCCTGGTTCTGGTCGGTCAGCAGACCGAGTTGGTCTACACCTGCGGCACGCAGATTATCCACGACGTCCACTACACGTTCGTACCGCGCTCGCGCGTCGGACTTTACGAATACCGTCTTATCCAGGCGGTTAGCCAGCAGATCTTTCACTTTGTTGGGCAGATCTTCAGGCTGCGTGGCGGTCGTGCCAAGGAACGTCTTGCCATCACGCGTGATGGCGCAGACAATTGCGTCGCTCTTGTCCGCAGCCTGCATCGGAATCTGGTGATTGGTCTTCACCAGTTCGACGCTGACACCCTTCGACAACATCGGCGTGATGACCATGAAGATGATCAGCATCACCAGCATCACGTCCACCATCGGGGTGACGTTGATATCGGCTACGGGGGGGGGCGCTGTGAATTTCTTTGACTTAGATCCCGTCATTGTATCTCTCCCGGAATTCGGCAGAAGCCGGGGAGCCCGTGTGGACTCCCCGCAAAATCAACTCGCCGATCCCAAAATCAATCTGACTATTTGCGCGCGCGCTGCGAACGCTTCAGGAAGTAGTCGATCAGTTCGCTGCTCGAGTTCCCCATCTCCACGTCGAAAGATTCAATCTTGTTGGTGAAGAGGTTGAACATCCAGACAGCGGGAATAGCCACGAACAAACCGATAGCAGTGGTCACCAGGGCTTCCGAAATTCCGCCCGCAACCGCGCCCAGACCGGTCGACTTCTCGTTCGAAATACCCTTGAACGCGTTGATGATGCCGACGACCGTTCCGAACAGTCCCACGAACGGGGCCGTCGAGCCGATGGTAGCCAACGCGCTGACGCCGCGCTTCAGTTCGGCGTGCACAATCGCTTCGGCGCGTTCCAGAGCGCGCTTCGAAGCTTCGATCTCTTCGCCCGGAATCTCCGAGCTGAGCTGGTGAGCCTGGAATTCCTGCAGACCGGCCACAACGACTTTCGCCAGGTGGCTCTTCTTGAAACGGTCGGCAATCTTTACGGCCTCATCCAGTTTCCCTTCACGAAGCGCTCCGGCTACCGCCGGCGCAAACTGGCGCGACTGTTTACGAGCCGCGCTGTAGGCCATCAGGCGATCGATCATCACGCCGATGGAGTAGGCCGACATGATGAACAGACCGACCACGACGGCTTTGGCCAAGGGGCCCATCTGCTTCCAAAGGGATGCGGGATCCCAGCTCACGGTGCTGCCGCTTTCCTGAAGCAGATACAGCGACCATACTTGTAGTTGCAAAAGCATAGGTTTCGTCTCTCCTGCGAGTTGATTTGTACTATTTCTGCCCGGCCCGCTTGTGGGCGCCGGAACTTCTGTGCTGCTTACTGACTACTGGCTCAACGTGAAGTTCACGTCGATCTGAGTCGATACCTCCACCGGCTCGCCGTTCAGCAGAGTCGGCTGGTACACCCACTGTTTCACCGCTTCGAGAGCGGACGGAATCAGCAGCGGGTGGCCGCTGATTACCTTGAGATCCTGAATCGTCCCATCCTTAGAGATGACCGCCGCCAAGTGGACAACGCCGGCGATGCGTGCCTGCTTCGCGAGCGGAGGGTACACCGGCTTCGGCTGGCGAACCAGCTTTGCCTGCTGCACATTACCACCGATTGTGATGCGTTGCGGGGTCTTCTTTTCCACCGCTTTGACAGGCGGAGGAGGAGGCGGCGGCAATGCCGCTGTGGGGACGGAGCCGATGATGCCGCCGAGCACGCCGCCGGGAGTACCACCGGCAACGCCACCCGGGACGCCGCCGACTACGCCGGCAACGCCGCTCGTAGCAGGCGGAAGTTCTTCTTCCTTAATGGTCGCGATTTCCTTAGGAACACTCTTGGGCGCCATCAGCCGGCCGGCATCGAACTGGCGCGGAATCACCTTGACGATCTTCACAGGTGCTTGCGCGGCGGGCGGAGGAGGCGGGGGTGGCGGCGGTGGAGGCGCTACCAGAAAACTGGTCAACTGGGTCTTGGGAAGGACATCGAAGTAAATCATCGGCAGGATGACCGCGATGATCATAAAGAGGGTCTGTCCTAAAAAAGCGACGAGGACCGTCCAGGTTTTCTTAGTCTTGCCTTCGACGAATGTTTGCTCGAACATACAAAGCTCCCTTTCCTTTTGACACCGCGCACGGGGAAAAAGTGCCCGCCCGCGGATATTTTACTTGGCGGCCTTCGTCGGGCTTTTGCGCCCGCTCTCCGTACGCGCCGTCGCGGTCACCACCGGAGCCTTAGGCTTCCGCTGGTCCGCCCAGTTGTGCCAGAACAAAACGATCGGACTGGCGATAAACACCGAGGAATACGTACCTACCAGGATCCCGCACACCAGTGCGAACGAAAATGCATGCAGTACCGGACCGCCCCAGATGAATAGAGCGATTACCGTCAGGAACGTCAAGCCCGAGGTCATGACCGTCCGGCTTAAAGTCTGGTTGATGCTCTTGTTCATGAGCGATTCCAGAGGTTCACGCCGTAAAATCTTTAAATTCTCACGGATACGGTCGAAAATCACGATCGTATCGTTCATCGAGTAGCCCACCAGGGTCAACAGTGCCGCGATCACCGTCATCGAAATCTCTTCATGGAAGATCGAGAACAGCCCGATCGTGATCAACGTATCGTGGAACACCGCGATCACCGCGGCCAAACCGTAAATCCACTCGAACCGGAAGGCTATATAGGCAAGCATTCCAGCCAGTGCGTAGAGAGTCGCCAGGACTGCCTTATTGCGCAACTCCGCACCGACCTTGGGACCCACCATTTCCGTCTTCTTAACGGTATACGGCGCCAAATAACTCTCTTGTTGAAGAGTGCTAATAATACCAGCATTCACGCCTTGTACGGAGGACAATTGGCTAAAATCCGAAATCAGGCCCGAACGCGGCGGCGTATCGCGGAAATTCAGAATGTCCGCCACCGTCTTCTGCAACTGCGGCTCCGACATCGGCACGTTGTTCCGCGCCAGCGCATCGCGCAACCGCGATGCCAGCGCATCCTTGCTCGCCGAGTTGAAATCCAGCTTGCCGCTGCCCGGTTGCCCGAACGTCGCCGCCAGCACGTCTTCCATCGCCTGGCGATTGGCCGACAACTGTTTCTCATCGACCAGTTCGGTGCCGATCTCCACTTCGTTCTGCGTCTGCGGATCGGTAAAGCTCTGCACCGTCACTTCGCCCTTAATCTTGCCCGAACGGGCAAAGGCGCTGCGGATCTTCTCCAGCGGCGGCTGCTGGGCAAACTTGACGGTCATCAGGGTGCCACCCTTGAAATCGATACCGAACTTGAGCCCGCCCTGCATCAGGATACTGGCAAACCCGGCCACCGTGAGCACCAGCGAGGCAATAATGAACGGCCATTTCTTGCCGAGAAAATCGTAATTCGTATTCTTGAATAATTCCATCGAACCTTGCCGTGCTGGTGTTTCGTCAACTACTTGGACACCAGTCCTTTACCTTTTGTTTCCCCGTACCGCTTGCAGACTAGATGCTCAGCTCGGTGAGCTGGCGCTTGCCGGCCAATTCGTAGTCGAAAATCGTCTTGGACACGAACACCGCGGTGAAAATATTTGCGATCAAACCGATTGTCAATGTTACCGCAAATCCGCGCACCGGACCCTCACCGAACAGGAAGAGGAAGGCGCACGATACCACGGTTGTCACGTGGGTGTCGACAATAGTCCACCATGCTTTGCTGAACCCGGCATCCACCGCCGAGATCACGCTCTTACCGGTATGGAGTTCCTCGCGGATGCGCTCGAATATCAGCACATTGGAATCGACCGCCATACCGATCGTCAAAATAATTCCGGCGATGCCCGGCAGGGTCAATACCGCGTGGAAGTACGATACCGCCGCCAGTAGAATAACCGTATTCAGCACCAGCGCCAGGACGGCGTTCACGCCCGACCGCTTGTAGTAAAGCAACATTACGACGATCACCGCAAAAAGACCGGCGAGGCCCGCCACAATACCCTGGTGAATCGAATCGGCGCCCAGCGAGGGCCCGATCGACCGCTCTTCGTTGTACAGCACTCCCGCCGGCAGTGAGCCCGACCGTAGGTAGCGCGACAGATCCACGCTCTCTTCTTCGCTCCCCAGGCCAGTGATGCGCCCGGAGTCTTCGATCTTCGATTGAATGGTCGCCACACTGACAATTTTGTTGTCCAGTACGACGGCCAGCTTGTTGCCGATATTGGCTTCCGTGTAGCGCCCGAAGCGCCGACCGCCATCCTGCGACAGCGAGAAGTTGGTTTCCCACTTGCGGAATTCGTCCTGTCCGGGACGCGCATTGCGCATCTCCCGGCCCGTGATCACCGGGCTTTTAGCCACGATGTACCACTGCGCCAGATCCTGCGAACCTCGCGGTTTCTGCGAGACCAGCTTTGTACCGACCGGCAGCATGCCGCCCTTGGCCGCGCGCGCCGCTTCTTCACTGGCGAACGGACCTTCCTTCACATCGCAGATTTCCAGCACCGCCGCGGTGCCGATCAGCGCCTTGGCGCGCGCCGGATCGTCCACGCCCGGCAATTGCACCAGCACTTCGTACTTCGCGCCGGCCTTGCCATACTGCTGCACCGATTTTTCGGCCAGGCCTAGTGCGTCGATACGATTGCCGATCGTGTCCACCGAGCGCTTCACGGTGTCGATTTTCAGATCGTTCAGTTCGGTCGGCTTCAGCTTCATCGAGAAATCGGTGGCGTTCAGCGCGGTCAAGACGTACGTCGGATAGCGCTCCGAAATCAGGTCGCGCAATGCCGTCGTCTGGTTCGCCTGGATGCCTTTGATCGTGATCTCGACCTTTTCCGCGTCTTCCACGCGGGCCACATCCGGCACATCCATGCTGCCCCATGCGACATTTTGCTTCTTGAGGTCTTCCTTCAACCGTTCCGCCGATTGCTCGGCATCCGCCTTCACCGCGTCCTGTACCTGGATTTCCAGCACCAGGTGCGTACCGCCCTTAAGGTCGAGGCCAAGCCGGATGTTGTCAGAGAAATTCTTCGAAAGTTCCGCGCCGCTCTTCGGTATGCCGATAATGCCGAACACGCAGATCAGTAGGGTGACGACGATGACCACGGTTCGCGCCGTTAGATTGTTCTTCATGGGAAAATACTGCCTGTTCAAATAGAGTACTACTTCTTGTTGCCTTCACTGGAAGACGCCGCGGTCGCCAAACTGGAAACCGCGCTGCGCGCCATCTGTAATTTGATATTGTCGGGCTTCACCCGCAACACTACTGTATCGCTATCCAGGGTCACAATGGTGCCCACGATGCCGCCGCTGGTCACGACGTTGTCCCCCGACTGCAATTCCGCCAGCATCTTCTGAGTCTGTTTGCGCTGCCGTTGCATCGGTAGAAAGAGGAGAAAATAAAAGATTCCGAAGATGAGCAGGATGGGCAGGAAGCTCACCAGCGAGTTCGGTACCGACGCCGATTGTAGAAGGAAGTTTAAGACCACGTTGTGAACCAAAGGTCGAACCGAAAAAACCTTACCCAAACCGTTCGCGCGCTAGTCGGACTCTTGCGAGGCCGTGCTCGCACACTTCAGGTATTCCAGAAATGAGCCTAACTTAATAGCGTGCCTAATCTCACGCATGATGTCAAGGTATCGTTGTACGTTGTGACGCGTCGCCAGCACCGAATACAGGATCTCTTTACCCATAAAAAGATGCCGTAAATAGGCCCGTGAGTACGTCCGGCACGTATAGCACGGGCACTTGGCGTCCAGCGGACCCGCATCGTCCTTGTAGCGCGCGTGCTTGATGATCACCCGCCCGCCGGACGTAAACAAATATCCGTTGCGCGCATTCCGCGAGGGCAGGACACAATCCATCATGTCCACGCCACGCGCCACGTACTGCGGCAGTTCCGCGGGCATGCCCACGCCCATCGCGTAGCGCGGCTTGCTGCGCGGCAGGATCGCTTCCGTCGCCTCCACCGCTTCCAGACTCAAAGGCCGCGGCTCGCCCACCGACAAACCGCCGATCGCGTACCCGTCGGTATCCAGATCCAGCAATTGCGTGGCGCACTCGCGCCGCAGATCGGGGAACATCGAGCCTTGCACGATCGGGAACAACGCGTGGCGCGTCGGGCTGTCCGCCATACGGTTGACGAAATGATCGTTCGCCTGCCGCGCCCAGCGCACCGTGCGCTGCATGCTCTGCCGCGCGTATTCGTGGCTCACCGGATACTCCGGGCATTCGTCGAGCACCATCTGAATATCGCTGCCGTACGCCAGTTGCACATCCACAATCGAACGCGGCGTGAAACTGTGCGCATCGCCATTCAGATGCGAATGGAACAAGACTCCATCCTCATCGATCTTGCGCAGCCCGCTCAAGCTGAAGACCTGAAACCCGCCGGAATCCGTCAGGATCGCATTGGGCCACGACATGAACTTGTGCAAACCGCCCAACTGCCGGATCAGCTCATGGCCCGGCCGCAGGAACAGGTGATACGTATTGGCCAGCAGGATCGGCACGCCGAGATCTTCCGCCAGATCGCGCTGCGTCAGACCCTTGACCGTCGCCTGCGTGCCCACCGGCATGAAGACCGGCGTCTCGATATCGCCGTGCGGCGTGTGCAGTACACCCGCACGAGCGCGCGTGTCCGGACATTCCGCAATGATTTCAAAGGAAATTTGGGGCAATGCTGAAGGCCTACGCTTCTATGTTAACCGACCGGGGGGCTTTTGCCCAACGCCCGACTAGAACACCTTCAGCCGCAAATACTTCCTCGGATTCTCGCGAAATTCCTTGCTGGTCGCCTGGAATTCCTTCGCCATCCCCGCCAGATTGTCGTACACCGCCGACGTTGTCAGCAACGGCGCGGCGTTGAATTCCTCCACCTTCCGCATGATGCTCTCCACCTGCGCCGTCCAATCCTCGTGCGCCGCGTCCGATTTCATCATGGAGTCGCCCGCCAGCCCGCCAATCGAATGCCGCAAATCCACTACCTGCGCCGCCGCCTGATCGTACTGTTTGGTATCGTGCAGCAGCGCGCCGCCGCTTCCCTGCCCCGCCTGAAGCTTGGCCAGCGACTGATCCAACTCGCGCAGTGGCTCCATTACCTTGCGGTAAACCTCATCGGTGTAAAGAGCCTTTCCCACCGCGGTCGTGGTATCCGCCGCCACGTGAATCCCGGCCTGTAAATCCGCCACTCTGGCGCGCAAATCGTCGTACAGCGACTCCCCCTTGATGAACTCGCCCAGCGGGCCCTTGCCCTGCTCGATATCGTCCAGCAGCAGCTCAAGCACATGCAGCCGCTGCTGGAATTGAGCCAGATCCAGCCGCTGCATCATGTCCGCGCCGCCCTTGTACTTGATCTCATCGCCCGGGTTCAAATGCGTGGCGCTCGTCCCGCTGGTCACATCGATGAATTTGTCGCCGACAAGCGTGTCGGACGCAGTCTCCGCCGTGGAATCGCTGGTGAGGCTTACTAAACGGGTGGTCTCCACCTGCATTACCACCCGCACCACACGGTCCGGCTCCCCGGAACTCGCCAGTTCCACCCGCGTGACTTTGCCCACTCCGATGCCGTCCACCCGCACGGGTGACCCCGCCGCGACCCCAGTCGCATCTGGAAGGTAAAGATAAATCAGAGATTTGGGCTGCATCAAGGTGCCGCCCGTGAGCAGCAGGGCCACCGTCCCCAGAATCAGCAGGCCCGCCATAATCACGGAGGAAGCGCGGAATTTAGCCCAATTCACCTGCTGCGGCGACGGCATTCCTTTGGATTGTACCGCGAGATTGTACCGCTACCTTTCGGCCCCCCGCGGGTTACACTGGTATCTGGTAGAGAGAGTAGGTCTGAGATGCCATCGTTA
>JBDTPR010000189.1:0-10347 GCA_039932635.1 Candidatus Solibacter sp. | reverse complement strand
ACCACCGTCGCTGCCAAGCCCGGCGACGTACTGATCCTGTGGGGCACCGGCTTCGGGCCCACGACTCCTCCGGTGGCCGCCGGAATACAGGTGCCCGGCGATAGGGTCTACAATTCGAGCCCTGTGACCGTGAAGATCGGGACTGCCGACGCGCAGGTCTTCGGCGCCGCGCTCTCGCCCGGCTTCGTGGGTCTCTACCAGGTCGCCATACAGGTGCCGGCATCGTTGGCGGATGGCGACTACCCGCTGGTCGCTACTGTGTCGGGAGCCTCCTCTCCGACAGGCGTGACGCTCACCGTCAAGAAGTAGGCGCGCGCTACCATGGCGAAAGTGGATCAATTCGATCTCTTCGACCTCGTCCCGGAACGCCGCGTTTTCAGCGTCAGCGAATTAAATGGCGCGATCCGCGCCGTGCTCGATGGCGAGTTCTCCGACATCTCCGTGGCCGGTGAAATCTCCGGCCTCAAACTCGCCACCAGCGGGCACTATTACTTCACGCTCAAGGAGCGTGAAGCGCAGGTCAAGGCCGTCGCATTCCGGTCCGCGCACCGCTTCTGGAAGTGCAAGCCGCAGGACGGCCTGGCGGTGGTGGCGCGCGGCCGCATCGACGTCTACGAAGCGCGCGGCGAATACCAGTTGATTGTCGATTTCATCGAGCCCCAGGGGCTCGGCGCGCTGCAACTCGCCTTCGAGCAGCTCAAGAAGAAACTGGCAGCGGAAGGCCTCTTCGCCGCCGAACGCAAGCGTGCCATCCCCCGCTTTCCGCGCCGCATCGGTATCGTCACCTCGCCGCGCGGCGCGGCCATCGCCGACATGGTGCAGATCCTGACGCGCCGCTTTCCGGGACTTCACATCCGCCTCTATCCGGCGCTGGTGCAGGGCGAAGGCTCGGTGGAAGAAGTGGTGCGCGGTATCGAGTATTTCAGCCGCACCAAGTGGCCCGACGTCCTCATCGTGGGCCGCGGCGGCGGCTCGCTAGAGGACCTCTGGACTTTCAATGCGGAGGCGGTGGCGCGCGCTATCGCCGCCTGCGCGGTCCCGGTGATCTCGGCGGTGGGCCACGAGACCGACGTCACCATCGCCGATTTCGTGGCCGACCTGCGCGCCCCCACGCCGTCCGCAGCCGCCGAAATGGTGGTCTGCACGCGCGAAGAATTGGTGGAGCGAATCGAAGCCGCGCGGATGAAGACTGCCCAGCTATTGCGCTACCGCCTGGCGATGCTGGAGAGGCGCCTGCGCCAGCAGGGCATCGACCGGGCTCTTGGCATTCTGCACCGCCGCATCGGCCGCGGATTGCAGCAGACCGACGAGTACGAGTACCGCCTTCGCGATCGCGTGCGCGCCGCCATCGAGACGCGGGAGCGCCAGCGCCGGGTTCTCGAACTGCGTGTGCGCCACTTCGACGTGAGGCCGCGCCTGGCCGCCAATCGACGGCGCCTGGATACCGCGCATCACACCGCCACACAGGTCATCTGCGCGCGTCTCGCCCGCGACCGCGGACGACTGGAGCGGCTCACCGCCAAGCTCTCGCAACTCAGTCCGCTGGGCGTGCTGGAGAGAGGCTATGCCATCGTGAGCAATCAGGCGGGCGTAGTAAGGGATGCCGCCGCGGTGCCCGTGGGATCGCAAATTCACGTACGCGTGCATCAGGGCTCGCTTGACGCGAGTGTGCTTGTGATTGGGCCGCCGATGAACGCCGATGAACGCCGATAAAACCAAGACATGGTTTTGTTTTATCCGTTTTTATCGGCGTTCATCCGCGTTCATCGGCGACCCAAAAATCTTAGCCTTCCAGCAGCGCGGCGACGTGTGCCGCGGCGGCCAGGGCGAGGCCGGCGAGATTGTAGCCGCCTTCCAGAAGCGACACCACGCGGCCATCGCCTATCGACATCACCGTGCGCGTCAGGTCGGCGAAGTCTTCATCGGTCAGCGTGAAGCGCCCCAGAGGGTCTCCTATGCGTGAATCGAAGCCCGCCGATATCAGCACGAGCTCGGGCTTGAAGCTCGCCGCCACCGGCAGCAGATGCTGTTGGATTGCGCCCAGAATCTCGGCGCGGCCGGAGCCTGCGGGGAAGGGGAAATTCATCGTCGTGCCTTCGCCCTCTGCTTCGCCGGTCTCATCGGCGCGCCCCGTCCCGGGATACAGCGGCCATTGGTGCGAGCTGTAGAAAAAGACGCTGCCATCCTGGTAGAAGATGTCCTGCGTGCCGTTGCCGTGGTGCACGTCCCAATCCACGATCATGACTCGCGAGAGCCCGTGCTTGCGTTGGGCGTAGCGCGCCGCGATCGCCACGTTGTTGAAGATGCAGAAGCCCATACCGCGTCCGGCATTGGCATGATGGCCGGGCGGGCGGATCGCACAGAAGGCGTTGCGCGCGCCGCCTGTCAGCACTGCGTCCACCGCATTCAACACGCTGCCGGCCGCGCGTTCCGCCACGTTCCAACTCTCGCTGGTCACGTCCGTATCGCCGGTGCTCAAGTAGGGGCGCCCGGACCCGATATCGCGGCGCGCGGTGGCCAGGTATTGGCCGGTGTGACAGAGCAACAGCTCGTCTTCGGTGACGGTGCGGACCGGCAGGCGCTGCACACGCCCCAGCAGTCCGGCATCGGCGAGACCGTCCATGACTGCGTCGTAGCGTTCCGGACGCTCGGGGTGCTGGACTCCGGCAAGGTGCGCGCGGCAAGCGTCATCAGCCACTAGAACCGTCATGGCCTTCCATTTTACACACCTGTGTCAAACCCCGCGCTTTGCGCCCCAGAGGTCCACATGCAGCCGCGGACTGAAGCGATAGCCCTCCTGCTTGCACACCTCGGCCAGCCACTGCCCGCGCTCGCGCAGTACCTCGCTATCCACGCCTTCGGGCATCAGTATCACGTTGCCGGCATCGGCCTGCAACGTGCCCACGAGAGCCCGCACTTCTTCCATATCCTCGGGCCGCGCGATCACGAATTTCAACTGGTAGGCGTACCGCGCCATCAATTCGGAAAGCACCGGCAGTTGGATGCGCAGGCGCTCGTGCTGCCGGTTCCAGCGTGGATCGTCAGGCGTGGAGTTCGCGAGCTTGGGGCTGATGCTCATCAGGTCGCAGGCCACCGGCGCGAACACCGTGCCCGCTGTCTCGATGGTGATGTGCAGGCCGCGCTCGCGCAACCGCTCGGTCAGCGGGATGATCTCCGGCGCGATCATGGGCTCGCCCCCGGTCACAACGACATGACGCGCCGGATGCGCCGCCACTTCGTCCAGGATCTGGTTCAACTCGAGGTCGGTGCCCTCGGGTTGCCACGACGTGTAGGGCGTGTCGCACCACGCGCAGCGCAGATTGCAGCCGCTGGTGCGTATGAAGACCGACGGCACGCCGAGCAGTGCGCCCTCGCCCTGAATCGAGTAGAACAGCTCAGCGATCTTCAATGCCGGCCTCGTCGAAGCCCTTGCGCCGCAGCAGGCAGGCATCGCATTGTCCGCAGGGCGCGCCGTTCGGACCGGGGTCGTAGCAACTCATCGTCAGCCCGAAATCCAGCCCGAGCTCCGCGGCCAGTTTGACGATTCCAGCCTTGCTAAGCTCCAGCAGCGGCGTGTGGATTTTGACCCGCGTACGTCCCTCTACCGCCGCCTTGGTGGCCAGATTCGCCATGCGCTCGTAGGCCTGGATGAATTCCGGCCGGCAATCGGGATAGCCGGAATAATCCAACGCGTTGACCCCGATGAAGATGTGCGAACTCTCCAGCACTTCCGCCCAGGCCAGGGCGAATGAGAGGAAAATCGTATTGCGCGCCGGGACATAGGTCACCGGAATGCCCGCCCCCATTTCGCTGGCCGACCGCCCCTTGGGCACGTCAATCGGCGCCGTCAGCGCGGAGCCGCCGAACGCGTCCAGCCCGATCTTGGCGACTATATGGCGTTCCGCGCCCAGCGCCGCCGCCACGCGTGCCGCCGCTTCAAGTTCGATTATGTGCCGCTGGCCGTAATCGAAGGAGAGTGCGTAACACTGGTAGCCGTCGCGCCGGGCCAGCGCCAGGCAGGTCGCCGAATCCAAGCCTCCGCTGAGGAGGCACACTGCTTTTTCCATCAAGCTTTAAGTTTACCGCCGCAACCCCGCCGCATAATTCGGGTTAGACTCTACTACACATGGACATGCGCCATCTTCTCGCTGTCTGTGCGGCCGCCAGCGCCGTACTTTCCGCTCAAGCTCCTACGGCGCCCGTGATCAGTGCCCGTGGCGTGACCAATTTCTTTACCCAGGAACCCGCCCCCGGAATCGTGGGACAGGGCGGCCTGGTGCAGATCAACGGCCTCAATCTGGGCCCGCCCGAGGGCCTCACCGCCGGCGAACTTCCCTGGCCCACCCGCCTCGGCGACACACAGGTCAGCATCGGCGGCAAGCCGGCTGCGATCTATTCCGTAACGCCGGGGACCATCCTGGCGCAGGTTCCGCTGGATTCCAACATCGGACTGGTGAACGTGATCGTGCGGCGCGCCGGTGTGAGCAGCACGCCCGCCAAAGTCACGGTGGCCGCGATGGCGCCCTCGGTGCGCACCGCCGACGATTCCGGCGCCGGACTCCCTTGGGGCAAGATCACCGCCGACGCCATCGCCATGGTGGCCACGGGGCTCGGTCCCACCGACCCCAAATTGGAGAGCGGCGAAGCCGGCCCCGCCGATAAGCCCGCCGTCCCGACCGCCGACATCTACGCCTACGTGGGCGGCATGCGAGCCAAAGTCACGGCCGCCGCTTCCAGCACGCGCCCCGCGGTGTTCGACATCAACATCGCGGTCCCCGCCGGCGCGCGCCGCGGCGACCTGATCACTCTCTTCGCGGGACGGCAGGCCGGCAATCCGACGGTGTTCGCTCCCCTGGCCGAGGCCGAAGTGCTGTTCGTCCCCCTGCCCGCGGGTACGCCTCCGATCACTACGCTCGCCGACACAGGCGTCAATGGATCCTTCCTTTTGGCGTACGCGAATCGCGATGCCGATGGCTGCTACCCCGCGCTTAGCGTCAACATGCGAGGTCGTAAGGCTGCCGCCATCGCCGACTGCCTGACCAGCGTCAACGCTAACATTCAGCCTCTCGCCATTCCTGGTAACGGCGATTCGATCGCAGCGCTGGTGGGGCCGCCCGCGGGCGACGCCCAGACCGGTATCAGCTCCACAGTGAAAATCTTCAGCGCCGCGGGCGACACCATCAAGGTTGACCTGCCTTCCGCCGCCAGCACGCTGACTGCGACCGTCAACGGAGTGGTGGCCGCCATGCCTGGCAAGACTCCGCAGATCGCTACCATCGATCCCGAGACCGGCGCCTTCCAGACCTCCGCTCCGGGCGCGGGCGGGGCGGGAGGTGCGCCAGTCACAGGGGCTCCGGCGCCCGGAGGCGGCGCCGCGCCTACTGTGGATCTGGATGGTCTCAAGCACGTCTATGCCTTCGCCAATGTCGGACAGAATCGCATCGCCGTGATCGCGGGCGACGACAGCCTTAAGCCCACCAAGGCTGCGTTCGCCATCCTGACTGGCGGCGAGGTCACGATTTCCAAACCGTTTCCCGCCGCGTGGCTGCCGCTGCTCACCGCGGTTGCTCCGGCGCGCCCCAATCAGCCGGCGCCCACCGCGCTGCCCACTGTGCCGGTTTTTTTCGATGGGTCGACGCGGCGCTTCTTCGTACTCTCCCGGGCGGCCGACGCCTCTAAGGATGCGTTCCTCGCGTTTGGGCTCACCGACACCGACCCCAAGATTGTCGACTTCCCTGAGGGCTGGTTCGCCGCGTCCTGCACCGCCGACATACGGCTCTTTCCGCTCGATCTGGTGGGGCAATTAGCGCTCGCCGGCGCCAAGGTCGCCGATTCCGAATTCAAAACCAACTGCGCCGCCACCGCCTTCCTCACGCTGGATTTCTCGGACGATTCGATGGCTGCCATCGCGCTGAACGATCAGGGCCAGATCCGCGTGCCGGCGGCGCGCACCGATGTGTCCATGGCGCTGATGAACAACTACGTTTACGGCGTCAAGCTCGATAGTACCCGCGCCACCACCAGCGACACGCTCTATGTGCTCGACGGAGTCAATGGCAACGCGGTGACGCTGCCTGTCCCCGCGGCCGTCACAGCGTTCACCAGCGGCACGTTGCAGCAGATTCCCGAAATGAATTCGCTGCTGGTGCAGACTTTCGATAAGGTCGGAGGCGATCAGGGCTTCGTGCTTTTCAATCTCGATACCCAACTGGCCGCCAATCTTCCCCTGCCCGAAGGCTTCGCCAGCGTCGCCACATTGAACGACAACGGGAGCGTGTGCTGCCTGGCCACGCGCAAGCTGATCTCGCGCGCCATCAAGCCGGGCGGCTCCAGCGTGGTGGTGTACCAACTGGGAACGGGCGACGTGGCGGTGGTGCCGAACCCCGACAATGTGACCAGCCTCGGGCCCGCGGTTGCCGCCAACGGCGCCAATGCGGCCAATGCCGCGCGCGTGGTGATCGCCAACGCGCAGGCCAATACTATTTCCGCAGTCGCGTACAACGGAAACCGGCAGGTCGGGATCGTCGTGATCCGCATCCCTTGAGATTTCGCTTCCTCACTTCGACGCCGCAGGATATCAGTCGCGGCAGCGGCACCTACGTCGGCATCTCGGTGTTGGCGGCGGCCCTGCGCGACCTGGGCCATACGGTGGATTTCGAATCGTCCAGCCGCCATTTCCCGGTCTACACGCTGGAGCGGCTCTGGTTCAATCGCCGGCTACGTCGATCCTCCAATTACGATTTCACGATTGGTTTCGATATGGACGGCTACCGCATCGCGGGCGGCCCGGGCCACATCGCGTGTCCGAAAGGCGTCATTGCGGACGAGCTCCGGTTCGAGAGCGGCCTTACGCGCTTCACAATGTCCGTTCAGGCCCGCTGCGAGCGCTTGCACGTGCGCCGGGCTGGCGGCGTGGTCACCGACAGTCGCTACTCCGCGAGGTGCGCGCAGGAACTCTACGATCTCAAGCGCATGCCGCTGGTGGTTCCCGAGCCGATCGATCTCTCCGCCTGGCGCGCCCAACTGGCTGCTTTTCCCGCGCAGGCAGAGCGTTTCACGGTCCTTTATGTGGGCCGCTTCTACCGCCGCAAGCGAGTCAATCTTCTGCTCGACGCCGCCGCCAGATTGCGTGCGGTTGTCCCAGATCTGGAAGTGCGTATCGTGGGCAACGGTCCGTGCGCCGACGCCTGGCGGGCCCAGGCGCATCGTTTGAAACTCGAAGCCACGGTCACCTGGCTCATCGATATTCCACGCGCGCAACTCGCCGCCGAGTACAATCGCGCCGATCTGTTTTGCTTTCCCAGCGTGCAGGAAGGCTTCGGCATCGTACTGCTGGAGGCCATGACGGCGGGCAAGCCGATTGTGGCCACGCGCGCAGCCGCCATTCCCGAAGTAGTGCCGCACGCCGCGCTGGTGGAACCGGAGAGCGCCGATAGTCTGGCCTCCGCCATTCTGGATCTTTACGCTTCTCCCGAGGCCCGGGCCGAGCAGCGCAGTCGGGGCATCGAGTGGGTCGAGCAGTTCGACGCTCCCCGTGTGGCCCAACTCTTTATCGATGCGGTGCGGGCGCTGGGATAGGTGGAATCAAGGCATTTCCGGCGGCGTTAGAATAAATCATGCGCAACGAATTCACTGCGATCGTCGAGCGAGATGGCCCGTGGTTCATCGCCCACTGCGCGGAAGTGCCGGGCGCCAATGGCCAAGGCAAGTCGCGCGAGGAGTGCCTCGCGAACCTGAGGGAGGCCATCGCGCTGATTTTGGAACACCGTCGCGAGGAGTCCTGCGCTCTTGTGAATGGCACCGGTGCGAAGTAAGCTGAAGGCATGGGGAGCGTAAAGGAAATCGAGGAAGCTGTGCTGCGGCTCTCCGCGGCCGAACTCGCTGCATTCCGGACGTGGTTTGCCGAATTCGATGCCGCGGAGTGGGACCGCCAGGTTGAGAGTGACGTTGCCGCGGGTCGACTGGATGCGATGGCGGACGAAGCTCTCACCGATCTGCGCGCTGGCCGTTGTAGTGAACGGTGAGGCACCGCGCCAGTCTGAAATTCTGGAGCTGCTATCGTGAGCTTCCGGAAGACATACGGCGGCTCGCTGACGAATCCTATCAGATGCTCGTACGAGATCCCATGCACCCGTCTCTGCACTTCAAGAGGATTGGGCGGTTTTGGTCCGTTCGAGTCGGCCTGCACTACCGTGCACTCGCTGTCGAAGACGAAAGCACCGTTGTGTGGTTCTGGGTGGGCCACCATTCCGTATACAATCGGCTAATTCGCCCTTGATCGCGTGGAACGTCGCAATTGCCGTCATTCGGAGCGCTTTATCGCTTTGAGGCTGTTTTGTTTGCTCTTTTTGGAAATTCGGAAATCCGGGTGGTAATCTGGGGACGCGATGGATAAGGAATCGACCGGCACTAGGCTCAAGGGGAATGTCCTCGCCCTCTACATGATGACCGTCATGGGCATGGGAGTCTATTACAACTGGCAGTACGCCAATGCGCATGGTTTCGGTCAGTGGTTCTTCCTGGGCGGAATTGTCCCGAGCGCCAAGGCATTGGTCTGGCCGTATTTTGTTTTCGGGGCCGACCAACATCCACGGCCATCTCAGGACACTGACGGTGGGACAGGTCCAGGCCAGCGGCAACCGACCCCGGCCGAACAGCAATACCACGACAGGGAGGCAATATCGAAGTTTAACGACGTCACCGGGATGCTCACGCGACTGACCAAATTAAACATTCAGTATGACGGCATAAAGCCGCCGCAGCCGGTTTTGGACCAGATGAAGGAATACCAGGACACAATGCTCAAAGCGGGCCAGGACATTGATATTGAAGTGCTGAACTTGGCTTATCCCGAACTGGGCAATCACTTTCGGGACGAATTCCTACGGAGCCTTTCGCTCGTTGTGGAGTTGGAGAATATTGGCATTGAAGCGCGAAAGAGCGGCAGTTTGCCGCGCCCGCTTACGCCAGAAATGGTTCAGAGCTTGGGGACGGCGAAGGAACTGAGCCAACAGTGGGCTGACTGGTATGGCATGCATTACCAAGAAATGCTGGAGGCTTTGAAGAATAAATGGGGGCGCTGACAGGTAAACGTTGACTGCGGGGCTGTTTCCAGGTTATCACTGGGCCATGACAATCAACGTTGCGTTTGGCCCGATTTGGAAGTGCCGGAAATTTGATACAGATTTAGACCTCAAGCCGCCTGAAGTAATCGGAAATCCGCCCCTTGGGGGCCGGTTCCTGGGTTCCGATGCTGAAGGTTCGGAGTGGCGGCAACTTATGGATGCGGTATGCAAGGGAGTCACGAACGTTAATCTTTTGGGTAGAGCATACGTCATTGAGTCCATGGATTCGCAGTTAAGCTTTAGACTCAGAGCCTCGCAGGCTTGTTTCGGAGTGACAAGAGTCAACACGCCTAAAGGAATGCCAGGCAGTGGGCCGCACCCGGAACCCTCCTCGTTACCGTTTTCGGCAAAGTAACTCTTAACCCTGAGCAGGGGCTGGCCGATTCCATCGGCATCCACATGGCCTTCCTGATGCCCGAGTTCTGCTACCTGTACATCGTGTTCTACGGCTTCAGCGGTTCGCGCATCGTCCGGCCCAATTGAACTTTCAGAGGATCGGCGAATATGGCGTCGATTTGTATAGCGAGTGGTTGGACACGAGGCTGATCTGGCCGCCCTTGTCGATCGACTCCTTGCGCACTCGCACCCATTCCTCGTCGGCGGAAAATGCCGCCCATGCCTTCTCGCGGGCGGCCAGCGTGTCGAACGGAATCAGGTAGGTCAGGTTGGGCCGATTGGCGCCGAAGACCGTCGTGGTGTAGAGGATCGGGTTGACCCCGACGCGGTGGAAGATCTTGATCTCGGCCCCGGAGAATCGCTGGTGCAGGGCTTTGTTCTGGCGCACGGTCGGCGAGTGGTAGACGCGCAGTTCAAAGACTCGCGGCGCGGCCGGCGGTTTCGCGGGTGCCACGATCTCGGGCGAATAATCGGTGGCTTCCAGAAGGGAGGAGGTGGTTGAAGCGTAGGGCGCTTCTCCAGACTCCCACTGGTCGAAGGCGCGCGTGAAGTCCTTGTCGGCAAACAGCGCCTTCGAGATCGTGAAGATCTGCTCGGAAGACTCCACGCCGAAGATCGCGGCCACCTGCGGCATGTGCGGCGTCATCACGGCCTCGAGAAAGATCTTGGGGCCGTTGTGGATCCGGTCCATCGCGGGTAGCAGCGCTTTGGAAAAGAAGTCGTGGATGCGCGCGGGTTGAGTGCCGTTCTCCAGGAAATATTGCTCGAACACGTAGAAGCGGGTGCGCGGCGCATCCGCGGCGCTGGCGGCGGCGACCGGCATCAG
>JBDTPR010000188.1:0-10397 GCA_039932635.1 Candidatus Solibacter sp. | reverse complement strand
ACTCCACACTCGCCGGCGGGGACCTCCCCCGCCGGCTTTCTGATTGCCGGCCGAAAGTTACTATTGGCCCTTTGATGTAAAGAATTTGTCCATTTAATGGGTCTCCATTGTAGCCCTCCGGACTCCGTGTCATAGGACGGCGGCGTAACCGACGCCACCGGCGGAACCATGGCCGGCGCCAAAGTGGTCGTCGTAAACCTGGCGACTCAGTCCAGGAACGAAACCACCACCAACAGCGATGGCAGCTTCGTTTTCCCGTCTCTGCAAGCGGGAATGTACACCTTGTCCGTGGAGCCAAAGGCTTCCGAACGGCCGTAGTCGCCGGCGTGGAAATCAACATTTCCACCTCGGTAACACAGAAGCTCAAGCTCAGGTTGGCGACATCGCCGAGCACGTCGAGGTGACAGCCGAGTCGGTTCGCGTCCAGCGCAGGACAATTGGAAGATCCGCCGCAATCTGACCTTCAACCTGGGAATGCGCTGGGAATTCTCCGGCATTCCGAGCGAGGCCAACGGTCTGGTGGGCACCATCGATCAGGCGGCGTCGTTGAGCACGTCCTACACGAGCAGCAATTTGACCGTGAAGAAGGGCGGCCAGTGGTACAACGACGATTGGAATGACTTCGCTCCTCGCGCGGGCTTTGCATGGGACGTGAAAGGCGATGGGAAGACGGCAGTCCGCGGCAGCGTCGGGGTGTTCTACGATCGCATGATCGGCGCCACAATCAGTTCCGTAGACGGCGCAACCCCGGGCTTCGGACAGGATGTTTTCGTTTACCCCAACGCCAACGGCACGGATGTTCGGGCGGGCGACGGCATCCCGGCCACACCCCAACCGCCGGCTCCGATCCTGACGCTGCCGAACTCGCGTTCGACCAGCATCAGCGTATTCAGTCCGGGTCTGCGAACGCCCTACGTCGTCCAATACAGTTTGAATGTGCAGCGGGAACTTCCGCTTCACGTGGTGTTGGAAGTGGGTTACGTGAGCAAACTACTCCGGCAGCCGCAATGTCGGCGACGTGCAGCGCACTGGCGATGGTGTGTGGTTCTATCCCCGGGACAGCTACGCCACCAAGTTCTCGTTCCCCACCGCAGGAGACTTCGGCAATACGGGCCGCAATACCTTCCGCGGACCTCGCTACTTCGACACCGACGTATCCCTGGTGAAGCGTTTCCGCATCCACGAAAACATGCGATCACGGCCCTTGTCGAAGGCTACAACATCTTCAACAATGTGAACTTCGGGAATCCCACGGTGTCCCTGACGACACCGCAAACCTTCGGCAAACTCACCGGCATGGTGGGCAGTCCCCGGATCTTACAGGTGGCTCTGCGCTACGATTTCTAGGGCTACTCAGTGGCAGAATTGGCACCGAGTAAAGTCGGTGCGCAGACTAAAGTCTGCCCCACGAGGACAGGAGCACAGCAGCCAGTAAAAGGGTCGGTGCCGGACGCGAGTCCGGCACCGATTTTTGTTGGCGCCTCTGCTATCATCGCCTCACATGCAGGCGATCTGGCAGCAACGGTTGGAACGTGCCCGGGAACTGGCGAAGCTCTCCCCCGTCGAACCCGACGTGCTGGATTTCTACCGCCATATCGCGGGCTTTCAAGCCTCGCTGGCCGAGGGCGCGCGGCCTGCCAACCTTCATCTGCTGGAAGGCCTCGCGGACCGCGCCGGCGACGACCCGCTACATGCCTTCTTCCGCCGCGTCCTGCGTGCTGTGGATCGGTCCCCGGGTTCAACGGCGCCGGAAGGCCGGTGCCCGCGGTGCGCCGAACTGCCTGTGGCCGTCGTGTTTCGGGAGGACTGCCGCAGACTGCTCTGCGGCGTCTGCTTTCATCAATGGGAGCATGCCGGCACTGCGTGTCTGGCATGTGGCGGAGAAACGTTAAAGATCGTCCCTGACGAGACGGCGCAGGAACTTCCGCACATTGCGATCGAGACCTGCCGGGCGTGCCGCACCTATCTAAAAGCGATCGGGGACGGCGGCGCCGTCCCCGAAGTGGATGAACTGGCCTCTGTGATTGTGGACCTGTGGGCTACCGCTCAGGGCTTCACCAAGCTCCAGACCAACCTCTTCGGCATGTAGTAGTGGAGCGAGCTTAGACCGTGCAGATCTCGATGGCGCGCTTCAGGCTCGATTCCGCGTTCGCCGGATTGCGCGGACTGTATTCGTGGGAAATCAGGCCGTCGAACTTGAGATCCGCAATCGCCTGCGCGATGAACCGGTAGTTCAATTCCTGGGTCTCGTCGATCTCCTTGCGGTCCGGATTGCCGCCTGTGTGGAAGTGCCCGATCCACTGGAAGTGGTCGCGGATGTTACGCACAATGTCGCCATCCATGATCTGCGCGTGGTAGATATCGTAGAGCACCTTCACGCGCGGCGAGTTGACGCGCTTCATGACGTCCACCCACCAAGTCACGTGGTCGCACATGTAGTCCTTGTGATTCACTTTGCTGTTCAGATACTCCATGCAGATGGTGACGCCCTTCTCTTCAGCGTGCGCCTTCACCTTATTCAAAAACGCGACGCAATTGTCCGCGCCTTCGGCATCGGCCATGCCCTTGCGATTGCCGCTGAAGCAGATGATATTGGGCACGCCGGCGGCCTTCGATTCGTCGATTGCCGCGTGCATCATGGGTTCCAGCTTCTCGTGGAGATCTTTGCGGTTCAACCCGTCGGAGATGGTGCCTCCCGGACCCGGCGGGTACATGGTCGGCGTGAGTCCGTACTTCTTGATCATGGCCCAGTCGGCGGGCCCTTTCAGGTCATAGCCGACGATGCCCATGGATGCCGCAAGCTTGCAGCCATCTTCCAGGCTCGTCCCGCGGGCGAATACGCCGCTCGTCACACCCTGTTTCAAACGTCCCGTTTTCTTTTGCGGGGCGGGCTCCTGGGCGAACACGGCTGACGCCGCCGCGGATGCCGATGCCAAAGCCGGAAGGAAATCTCTACGTCGCATGAAGCATGAGTATCACACCGCTCCCCTCGGCGCAACAGTCCGTTCGATCAGCGGACTGCTAGACTCGGAGAACCGTGAGACTCTGCCTACTCTTCCTCCTCGCATTTGCCGCCGCCGCGCAGGATGCCATCGTGCTCAAACCCGCCCGCGTCTTCGATGGCGAGACCGCGCATGAAGGCTGGGCCGTGCGCGTGCGCGGCGGACGAATCGAGGCCGCCGGACCCGCCGCATCCATCGACGCCGCCAACGCCAAGGTCATCGAACTCGGCGGCACGACGCTACTTCCGGGACTGGTGGAGGGCCACTCGCACATTCTGCTCCACCCTTACAACGAGACGCCCTGGAACGACCAGGTGATGCACGAGGGACTGGCACTGCGCGTGGCGCGGGCCGTCAATCACCTGCGCGCGACGCTGATGGCGGGCTTTACCACGGTGCGCGATCTCGGCACCGAGGGCGCGGCGTACGCCGATGTCGAACTGAAGCAGGCGGTTAACCAAGGCATCGTGCCGGGTCCGCGAGTGCTGGCTTCGACGCGCGCCATCGTGGCCACGGGGAGTTACGCGCCCAAGGGCTTCGCGCTGGAATTCCGCGTGCCGCAGGGTGCCGAGGAGGCCGACGGCACCGACACGCTGACGCGCGTAGTCCGCGACCAGATCGGGCGCGGCGCCGATTGGATCAAGCTCTACGGCGATTACCGCTGGGGCGCTGGTCCCGGCGCCCGGCCCACCTTTTCGCTGGAGGAAATGAAGCTCGCCGTGGAGACGGCGAAGAGCGCGGGCGTGCCCGTCGCGGTCCACGCCAGCACGCCCGAGGGCATGCGCCGCGCAATCCTGGCCGGCGCGGAAACCATCGAGCACGGCGACGGCGGTACGCCTGAGATCTTCAAGCTGATGGTGGAGCGTCACGTGGCGCTGTGCGCGACGCTGGCCGCGGGCGATGCCACCGCGCAGTATGCCGGCTGGAAGAAAGGCGAGCAGCCCGACCCGCGCGGCATTCAGAATAAGCGCGCCAGTTTCAAGGCCGCGCTCGATGCCGGCGTCACCATCCTGAGCGGCAGCGACGTCGGGGTGTTCGCGCACGGCGATAATGCGCGCGAAATTGAAATGATGGTGGCGTATGGGATGAAGCCGCTCGATGCGCTGAAGTCAGCTACGTCGATCGCGGGCCGCGTATTTCACATGGAGATCGGGCAGGTGAAGCCCGCCATGCTGGCCGACCTGATCGCGGTGGAAGGCGACCCTACAGTGGACATCAGCGCACTGCGGAAAGTGAAGTTCGTGATGAAGAACGGCGTCGTTTATAGGTAAGACAGCGGCGCTATGATTGCTGCTTTGGCGGGTTGCCAACCCGCCGCAGGCTGCCAGCCTGCCCCACCAGGCGCGCCCTTTCCAGCGCCGCCTGGATGTGCGGCAGGATATTTTCCGGCCCGATGTGCTGGGCGAAATCGCCGCGCATCAGCATGCTCCTCGGCTGCCGGCGCGCGCCGCATACCAGTACCTCGCGTCCGGTTTTGCGCAGCCGCGCCGCCAGCGTCTCCATGGCGTGCAGCCCCGTGGCATCGATCGCCGTCATATTGCGCACCCGCAGGATCACGATCTGCTGGAACTGGCTCAGGTCTTCGGTGGCCTCCGCCAATTTCTCCGTGGTGCCGAAGAGGAAGGGACCGTGGATCCGCAGGATCGACACGTAGTCCGGAATGTCCTTATCCTGGAGCACGTGCGGACGCCCTTCTTCGATGTACTGCGGCGTGACGCGCGCCACCGTGGTGGTCTGCGTGACGCGATAGATGTAGAGCAGCGCCGCCAGCGTCATGCCGACTTCCACGGCGATGGTCAGATCCGCCACTACCGTCAGGAAGAAGGTCGCGGCCCACACGCTCTGCACCGCTCGATTCAACTTCAGGATGGGCGCTACCTGCCGCCATTCGCCCATGTTGTACGCCACCACGAAGAGCACTGCGGCCAGGGTCGCGAGAGGAATGAACTTGGCCAGCGGCGCGGCTACCAGGAGCACCCCCAGCAGCGTCAGCGAATGAATGATACCGGCGATGGGAGTCTTCGCGCCGCTGCGGTAATTGGTGGCGGTGCGCGCGATTGCGCCCGTCACCGGCAGTCCGCCCACCATCGGCGATACCAGGTTGGCGACGCCCTGCGCCATCAGTTCGACATTGGAATTGTGCTTGTCGCCGCTCATGCTGTCGGCCACCACCGCCGAGAGCAGGCTTTCCACCGCGGCCAGCAGCGCCACGGTCATCGCCGAAGGCAGCAGGGGCAGGATCAGGTCGGCGCGAAACTCGGGTAAGTGGAAGGTGGGGAGCCCGGTCGGAATTCCGCCGAAGCGGCTGCCGATGGTTTCCACGGGAAGCTTGAGGATGACGGCAAGTGCCGTGCCCGCGAGTAGCGCGACAATCGACCCAGGCACGCGCTTTGTGATCAGGGGGAATAAAAGGATGATGGCCAGCGACACGACGCCGACCAGCGTGGTCATCGGGTCGAGTGTATTCCAGTGCTGCCCCAGCGACTGCATGCGCGCCAGAAAATCGCTGGGCATAGGCCCCGTCTTCAGGCCCAGGAAGTCGCGAATTTGCGTGGAGGCGATCAGTACCGCGATCCCGTTGGTGAACGCGATGGTGACGGCGCGCGGAATGAAGCGGACTGCGGTTCCCAGCCCGGTGGCGCCCATGAGCACCAGCAAAATGCCCGACATCGCCGTCACCATGAGCAGGCCCGAAAGCCCGAATTTGAGGACGATGCCCGACACGATCACCACGAAGGCTCCGGTGGGTCCGCCGATCTGTATGCGCGAACCGCCCAGCGCGGAGACGATAAAGCCGCCGACCACCGCGGTGTAAATGCCCGCCTGCGGAGTCACGCCCGAGGCAATGCCGAAGGCCATCGCCAGCGGCAGCGCCACCAGGCCGACGGTCAGTCCGGCGATCAGATCTTTGAAGAAGTGCTGCCAGGAATACTGGCGCATGCACAGCACCAGTTTCGGCATCCAGTAATCGAGAGGGGTCTTCGGGACGGCAATCATCGCGCGGTCCCTTGCTCTTTCTCGATCTCGCCGAGAGTGGCCAGATTCTCGCTCAATTGCGCCTGAAAATAGCGGCGCATGATGTCGAGCACCTCGATCAGCAGCGGGCTGCGCAGGGAGTAGAAGACCTGGTTCCCCCCTTTGCGGTTGACCACGATCTGCTTGGAGCGGAGCACCGAGAGGTGCTGGGAGGCGTTGGCCTGTTCGAGACCCAGGCGGTCGATCAGCTTCCCGGCGGGCATTTCGCCCTCGCGGAGCAGTTCTACGATGGCGATCCGGGTGGGATGGGCAAGCGCCTGGAAGATTTCGGCCTTAAAGCGCCGTAGTGCATCGGGCATAAAACCATTATATTCGATTATTCGAATATAATGTTGCGGCCTATTCTTTGGTCTTGGGCATTACCAAGCCGACACGGGTGGGTTTGGCTCCGGCAGGCACCTTCATCACCTTGGCTACCAGTTGCAGGGCCTCGATGGGGGTGATCACGCGAGTCAAATTGCGGTCCGCATCATGGCCGCTCAGGACAGCCATGCGCGGGGTGGGGAGAGCGACCTCCATGACGCGCAATTTCTCTCCGGCATTGGCGAACCACACCACGAGTTCCTCGTCTTCCTTCAGGTTCTTTTGCCAGCCGTGGATGTGACCGAACAGAACCGAGCCAGGGTCGGCCGATGCAGGCGCGGCGGCCGAGGCGGCGGGGGCTGGAGGCGGCTCTTTGGTGGCCTGGAGGAAGGCCTCCTTGGCTAATTGCTTGGTGAGATCGGCGAACGCCATTTGGTGTGATGCTAACACGGCAGCTACCTAACCGGCAGCGGGCGCGTCGATAGGTCCAAATGGCCGGAGTCAGGCGGGGCGGCGGCTTCGAGGGCGGGCAATTGGGTTCGTTCCGGCATTTCGCGTACTTCAGGGTCCCTGCGATTGATGGGGGTTTCAATGGCTTGATCGACGGCATCGTCGGCGGTTGCCGCGAGGCGGACGAGTTCGCGGTGGGCGCGGAACCAGGCACGCTCGTGGGCCGCGAGTTGGCGCTGTACGCGGGCAAGGAGCTTGGCGCCGGGCGTGTCGGACATGATCACGTCGAGGAGGGAGGCGCCGGGGGAGTCGGCGAGCAGTTTGCGGAAGAGATCGGCCTCGAGGCGCTGGAGGCGCTGCTTTTGCCAGTCGGGCGCGGATCATACTGTCGAGGAGAAAGCGCTGGGCGGGTCCGGTGGGGACGTATTGGGCATCGTAGGCGCCGGCGAGGGCCTGGTAGGCGGCGGGATCTTCACCGGGGAGCGCGATGGAGGCGGCATCTACGCCGTGGTTCAGGGCGTTGAAACGGGAGACGGACTTGCCCTCGACGGAGCGGGGTCCGGTGGAACGCTGCGCATTGGCGCGGTTGGCTGCGAGTTGTGCTGGGGTCGCCATAACTAAGGAAGTAGCATGGCGGCTTTCGCGTTCCTGGAGGCGGTGACTGTAAGTGATTGAGAAGTCGAGCAATTTTTATTTTACTTTCGCGAAATGGTTAAAGGTTTCTTCAGTTTCGCGGCGGACAAATGGAGAAGAGAGCGAGCTCAGCAGTGTAGATCGGGTCTGCTGCAGAGGAAACGTTTTGCCGCCTCCCCGTGCTCCGAGGCACCGACTAAAGTCGGTGCGCCGACTGAAGTCTGCCCCACTGGCTTGGTGTTACAGTAGGGCGCAGATTGCCCGCATTGGATACGCCCGCGCGAATTGAAGGCCTGCGATGGTGGATCGCCGGCCTGATCTTTCTGGCCACGCTGATCAACTTCATCAACCGCCTCACTATCTCCGTGCTGGCGCCGGTGATCACCGAGCAGTTGAAGCTGACCAACCTGGAATTCGCCAGCATTACCAACTCCTTCCTGCTCGCCTACACCGCCAGCCAGGCGCTCTCCGGCAAACTCTACGACCGGGTGGGCAATCGCCGCGGCTTCAGTATCTCGATCGTGGTGTGGTCGATCGCCAGCATGCTCCACGCGTTCGCTACCGGACTCTTCAGCCTGAATTGTTTCCGCTTTCTGCTCGGGCTGGGCGAAGCCGGCAACTGGCCCGGCGCCGCCAAGGTGATCGCCGAGTGGTTCCCCGTTCGCCAACGCGCGCTCGGCATGGCGATCTTCAATAGCGGCACGTCGATCGGTTCCGTGGTCGCGCCTCCGCTGATCATCGCGCTGCAATTGGCCTACGGCTGGCAGGCGACCTTCCTCGCCGTGGGCTCGCTCGGCTTCCTGTGGCTGATCCTGTGGCTCGCCTTCTACCGGCCGCCGGACCAGCACCCGCGTATCACGGCGGCCGAACTCGCACTCATCCGCGAAGACCGCGTACCCGCCGCTACTCAACTCTCGTGGTCTGAACTGCTGCGCTACCGGCAAACCTGGGCTATCGTGCTTTCGCGCTTCTGTTGTGACCCGGTCTGGTGGCTTTACATTACCTGGCTGCCGCTCTACCTCTATAAGGTGCACGGTTTCAGCCTCAAGGAAATCGGACTCTTCGCGTGGGTCCCGTACGTCGCTGCCGACGCCGGGAGCCTGTTCGGCGGCTGGATGTCGGGCCACCTGATCGCGCGCGGCTGGACCGCCGACCGCGCCCGCAAGCTCGTCATCCTGATCGGCATGGCCTGCATGTGCAGTGGCCTGCTCGCCGCCGTGGCCCATACCGCGGCGGTGGCTCTGGCGGCGATCGCGGTGGTGCTGTTCGGCTTTCAGACCTGGATCAACAACGTGCAGACGCTGCCCAGCGATTACTTCCCGGAAAACGCGGTTGGCTCGGTTGCCGGGCTGGGCGGCATGGGCGCGGGGATCGGCGCCATTCTGTTCACGCAGGCTACCGGCTTCGTCGTGGATCATTTCTCCTACACGCCGATGCTGGCGATTGCCGGCCTGCTGCCGCTGCTCGGCACGCTGTTGCTCTTCACCCTCGGCGGCCGGATCCGGCG
The DNA here is from genome assembly GCA_039932635.1 of Candidatus Solibacter sp. Lineage (GTDB taxonomy): Bacteria > Acidobacteriota > Terriglobia > Bryobacterales > Bryobacteraceae > Solibacter. The sequence continues at coordinate 1,466 of JBDTPR010000188.1, read as the reverse complement.
CGTCGCCTGAGGGCGCCTCGGCTATACTGGCCGTAGTGCGGATGACTCTTGGGACCTTTGGCTGGCTACTCCGCCAGAGCCTGTTCTCCACTCTGGACGATGGCTGCCTGGGATACGCCAAAGCGGCCGCCTATTCCGCGCTGCTCAGCTTCTTCCCGGTGCTGACCAGTTCGGCCGCCATCCTGGTTCAGACGCGCGCGCAATTCGTGTCGGCCACGCTGCAGAGCTTCCTCTCGCAGATCGTTCCGCCGGGCACGGAGGATCTGGTAGTGCAGCAATTCCGGGTCATGGGAGAGCGGCCCGTGAGCTTTCTAATCGGCGCCGCAATCATCTCGCTATGGGCCGCATCGGGCGTGATCAAAAGCCTGATCGAGGGCTTTCAGGCCGCCTACCGCGTGCCGCGCAATCGCGATTTTGTGCGCCAGGGCGGAGTCGCGATGTCGCTGGTGCTGCTCTCCGCGGTGCCGCTGATTTGTGCTTCCCTGCTGATCGTCTTCGGCGGTCAGGTGGAGCGCGTGGTGCTCAAATGGATGCAGGTGGACCCTTTCCTGACGCCCTTCGCCTGGGTCTGGCAGGCAGCGAGCCGCGTGGCGCGCTATGTGCTTGCGTTTATCACCACGGTCACGGTGACCTCGTCGCTCTATTACTTCGGACCCAACCGCAAGCAGCGCTGGCAAATGGTCTGGCGGGGCGCCGCGCTGGCCACGTTTCTGTGGTTCTTCGCTACGCTGGGATTCGCCTGGTATGTCCGCCACCTGGCCACTTACAACGTGATGTACGGCTCGATTGGCGCCGGAATCGCGCTTCTCGTGTGGATGTATATGATTGCACTGATCGCGCTGATCGGCTGCGAGTTCAACGCGGTTTTTGAGCGCACCGCGGGGTAGCAGTTCAAGAGCAGATTAGTTTGGCGGGTTGCCAACCCGCCGCAGGATGCCATCCTGCCCCACTTGGCTCGCTTCGGAAGCGGTATCCGCTACAATCTGTGTTAGTGAAGTGCGCCATCCTTCTTGTCACCGTGGTGTCGTGTGCCTGCGCCGCAGGCATCCCGATGACACTCGTGTCGAGTTCCGAGGCTGAAGCCGTCCGCTCGGCCATCATACGCAAGGAAGCCTGGACGCTCGATTCGGTGCGCCGCCTGCGCGCCGACGCGGAACGGCGCAGTAAGGACGGTCCCTGGAGCGTCACCACTGAACGCCCGCCTGGGGTCGCCATGGATATCCACGAATTTTACAGCGAGGCGCCCTACTGGTGGCCGCAGGATGGCGATCCCAAAGCGCCCTACGTGCGGCGCGACGGCCAGACCAATCCCAACCGGTTCATGGCGAACAAGAACGCGCTGGTCAACATGTCCGACGCCGTATTTGCTCTCGGTACCGCCGCCTATCTGCTGGATGACCAGCGCTATGCCCAGCGTGCCGCGCGCGACATCAACACCTGGTTCCTCAATCCTAAGACCCGCATGA
>JBDTPR010000187.1:0-10399 GCA_039932635.1 Candidatus Solibacter sp. | reverse complement strand
AAACATGTGCGATTCCTATTTTCCAGTGTGGAGTACGACGTGAAGCTGAGAGCGCGAGGGAAGTGTCGCGGAACGGCTTGGCGTTTGACGCCTTGCCTCTTCACCTTTTTACCACAGTGCGGGTTGGTTCTGATCTACGGATGAGTGGATGGCAGCCGGCCTTCGGCCGGTGCACCGACTTCAGTCGGTGCGCAGACTGAAGTCCGCCTATAGGCTGCAAAGAGAATTTAGTGCAAGAGAGGCAGGGGCTACCCCAATTCCAGCGTGCGGACGATGGGGTCGGGCTCGTCTTCGTAGATCAGTACTGCGCTGACGGAGAGTTCGGCACTCTCGAGCCGCGAAATGCCGTAGAGGGCGCCACCGACACAGGCGTAGAACAGAAGCAACGACACCGGCTCTTCGAGCATGCGGGCCTGCAGGTCCGCCATGCTCCAGCTATAGAGGGTGAAGCCGGCGAGGTAGAGGAAGAACATGACCGCCATGCTGGTCTTCCCCGGGAAATAGGAGCAAGTGAACGGAATCTTGCGCAGCCACACGAAGAGGAGGCCGAGCAGCAGGAGCGAGAGTCCGAGCGCGAAGGTCAGGTGAATGAAGGCCAAGCGCCAACCGCGGAAGTAGATTTCGATCGGGGTGAGGAGCAGAAAGAGTGGCGTGAGACCCATCAGGACGATCCACTTGCGCGCGGCTCGCAGGTGGGGCAGCGATTCGCCGCTATCACAGATTTGAAAGATCCAATTGGCGCGCAGTTCCGCCGGGAAATTGAAGGCGGCGCGCAGTCCGGATACGGTGAAAAAGGAAAGCGTGAGGGGGATTGAGAGCAATCCCGCCGCGTAGAAGCTCACGATCGGGGCGCCGGGTCTGGCGCCGATGTGCAGGACTTCGGGCAAGGCGAGCGCGACTGCGATTCCGCCATAAGTGGCGAGAAAGAGTCGCTGCTTGGCATTGCGCAGAATCGTGTTGCTGATGAAGTGGAAGGTGGCGCGCTCCAGGGGATGGGGCAGGAGCCAGCGATTCACCTGTCGGTCGAAGGCTGCGCGCAGGCGGCCGGGCGCGCCTTCGGCGCCTTCCACCGATTGCATGACGCGGCGCGCGTGGCGATGGTAGCCGGCGAGATACGTGATGGCGAAGGCGGCGGCGGAGATGGCGAGTCCCTGGCGCGCGAGTTGGGCGAGTTCATGGAAAACGGGTCCGGCGGGCTGTCCGGGGAGCATGTCGAGATAGAGGCCAAGGAACCAGAACGGCGGGAACCAGCGGAGCAGCGGGCTGTGGCTCTGCACCAACGGACGGATGGAGGCGCAGGCGAGCGGGGTCAGGAAAAGGACGACGATGAGAGCGCCCATCAGGGCCATCTGCACCCACGGCGAGACGCGGCGGAATCCGCGGCCGGTGAGCAGATTGATCAGCACTCCCTGGATGGCGGCGATACTGAGCGCGACGAAGAGTCCGGCGCTGAGCACAGTGATGGCATGTATGCCGAGGAGTCGATAGACGATGGGCCACTGCGTGCCTTCGCCTCCGGTGACGAGGGGCGCAAGCAGCGTGAAGACATTGGCGTCAATGGCGAACAGGCCGAGGAAGACGATGAAGGCGAGCGTTTTGGCGGCGAAGATGGAGCCGCCGCCGATGGGGAGGGGCGTGAGGATGAGGTAATCCTTGCGATCGGGAAAGAGCGCGTCCCATTCGAACACCATGACGAAGCCGAGGACGACCATGGAGTACATCACGAAGAAATAGTAGTCGCTGAGCAGGATCCAATTGTTGGCGAAGGGGTGGTCGAAGCGGGCGCGCTGCGGAATCATGTAGAAGGGGACGAACATCCCCGGTGTGGCGACGAGGCCGAAGGCCTGCACCACATTGGTCCGCATGTCGCCCTGTTGGGAGACGATTTCGTTATCGAAGAAGCGCCCGAAGAAGTGGCGCACCAGCAGGTTGAGATTCATTACGCCTCCCGCATTACGGAGACAATCTCGCGCGCAGAGACGGTGACGTCTTCCTGTTGAGCGAGCTGCCGGAAGATCATTTCGAGAGACGGCAGGTGCATCAGGTCGCGGAGATGGCCGACTTCGTCGTTGGCGACGATCTTACCCTGGTACAGCATGATGACGCGCTGGCAGACCTTCTCGGTGACCTCGAGCACGTGGGAGATGTAGAGAATGGTTTTGCCGTTGCGCGCAAGCTCGGCGATGAGTTCGTGGAGCAGCATGGCGGAGGCGATGTCGAGGCCGTTAAGGGGCTCGTCGAAGATGAGGAGTTCGGGATCGTGAAGCAGCGCACCGGCGATCAGCACGCGCTGTTTCATGCCCTTGGAGTAGGAGGAGATGGGGGTGTAGCGGTGCTCGTGCAGCCAGAGAAGGCGGAGGAGTTCGGCGGACTTTCGCTGCACGTGGGCCTCGGGAAGTCTGCGCAGGCGGCCGATTAATTCGAGCTGCTCCATGCCGGTGAGGTGCGGATAGACATAGGCTTCCTCGGGCACGTAGCCGAGGATGCGCTTGAAGGCGATGAGGTCGTGGCGGATGTCGTTGCCATTCCAGAGGATCTGTCCGGAGCTGGCGGGGAGCAGGCCGGCGAGCATTTTGACGGTGGTCGATTTGCCGCTGCCGTTGGGGCCGAGGTAGCCGGTGACCTGGCCGGGCGGGACGCAAAATGTTACATGGTCCACCACGGCGCGGTTGCGATATTTCTTCGTCAGTCCGCGGACGTCTAACATCGCGGCGTCCTCCTTGTGGTGAGTTAGACACCGCGGAGGCGGAATAGTTCCTGGGGAGGAAAACTGCCAAACGCTCCCTCACTGTCGCGGCCCTGATTGGGTTCGCGAGAGAGGGTGGCGCGTAGATCGGGTTCGCGTTAGATCGGGTTCGCGTTTATACGTCGGCGGTGCAGAACTTGCACTTGGTGGCGTCGATGGCGATCGATTCCTTGCAGCGCACGCAGAGCTTCGAGGGCGCGGGCGGCGCGGCGGGCGCTTCCTTGATCAGGGCTTTGGTCATCATGTAAACCACGAAGGCGATAATAATGAAATCGATCACACTTCCCATGAAGCTGCCGTAATTGATGGAATTGATCACCTCTTTGCCATCGGGGCCGACGGCCTTACTGAGGATGATTTTGGCGTTTCGCCACTCGCCGCCTGGGATGGCGAGGCCGATCAGGGGCATGATGATATCGGCGGCAAGGGATGACACCACTTTGCCGACGGCTCCACCGACGATGACGGCGACGGCGAGCGCCAGTACGTTGTTCTTGAGCAGAAAATCTTTGAAGCCTCTAATCATTCGAGCTCCTCAATCCTTTCGATGTGAGATGCAGGTCTTAGGCGTACGAATACAAAAACTTGGTTAACCGCTCCATGGCAGGTTCCAGGATACTCTTTTCGGCGGCGTAACAGATACGAAAAGAGCCTTCCCCTCCGGCTCCAAAAGCCACGCCGGGAGCGAGTCCGACGCGGGTTTCTTCGAGCAGCCTGCGGCAGAAGGCAAAGGAATCGGTGAGCCCTTCCAATTTGGGGAACAAATAGAAGGCGCCGTCGGGCTTGGGGACGGTGACGCCGGGGAGTCCGGAGAGTGCGTCGAGGCAGAGATCGCGATTGGCCTTCAGGTTGGCGAGCATTCTGCGGACCTCGGGCTCGCCTTCGGCGAGGGCGGTTTCGGCGGCCTTCTGGGCGAAGGTGGGCGCGTGCGAAATGATGAACTCGTTGAGCTGCGTAGCCTTCTCGGCAAGGTCGCGGCGCGCCACCAGCCAACCGACGCGCCAACCCGTCATGCAATACGTCTTGGAGAAGGAGTGGACGACCATGACGGCGTCGTCGCGCGTGGCCTTGGAGAGGATGGACGGCACTGGGTCGCCGAGTTCGCGGCCGGCGTAATAGAGGCGATCGTAGACCTCATCGGCCATCAGCCAGAGATTGTGGCGGCGGGCGAAATCGAGAAGCCCCTGCTGTTCCTCGTCGCTGGCGACCCAGCCCAAGGGATTGGAGGGCGAGGTGTAAAGCAGGAGGCGCGTGCGCGGCGTGATAGCGGCTTCGAGCGCATCGAAATCGACGGTGTAGCGGCCATCGATTAACGGGTGCGGCACCTGGCGCACGATGGCGTTCGCCATCATGATGCTGGAGGGTCCGTTGGGCCAGGCGGGGGTGAGCGCGATGGCCTCGTCGCCAGGATTGAGGACGCAGCGAATGCCGAGGTTCAGGGCCTGCACGCCGCTGGCGGTGACGACGATTTCGGAGGCGGGGTCGAGAGTGACGTTGTGGAGTTGCTGGTAATTGGCGGCGAGGGCGCGGCGGAGAGTGGGGAGTCCGGCGTTCTCGGTGTAGAAGGTGAAGCCATCGGCGAGCGCACGGTTGGCGGCCTGTTTGATGTAGTCGGGGGTGGGCAGATTGCACTCGCCGAAGTAGAGGCGGAGGACGCCGTCCATGGTCATGGCGATTTCGGCGAGTTCGCGAATCCGCGAGCGGGGGACACTTTGGACGGAGGTGGCGACGCAGGGCATTCTGTCATTTTCGCACTGAGAGGGTCTAAAATTGTAGCGGCGCCGCGCTTTATAATGAGCATTCATGCCAGCACATTATCCAGTAGCCGCCATCACCGACGAGTTCTCGCCGGAGATCGAAATCGCCGTCCGCTCCATGCAGGGATTAGGCATGACGGGCGCCGAACTCCGCATGGTGTTCGGGAAGAATATTATCGATTTGAGCGATGAGGAGTTGGAGCGGGCGATTGCCATCGTGAAGGGCGCGGGGTTAGAGATTCTCTCGATCGCCTCGCCGCTGTTGAAGTGCGTGCTGCCGGATTCGCCCGATGTGGATGCGCGCTTCCAACAGGACATGTTCGCGGCGAAACTCACCTTCGCGGACCAGCCGCGGCTGGCGGCGCGCGCGTTCGAGATTGCGAACCGCACGGGGGCGAAGATCATTCGGGTTTTTTCGTACTGGCGCACGGTGGATCCGGATGCGTGCTTCGACCGCATCGTGGTGGCGCTGCGCGAGCTTGCCGATCAGGCGGCGGAGCACGGCGTGATCATCGGGCTGGAGAACGAGCACGCGTGCAATATCGGGACGGGTGCGGAGGCCGCGCGGGTGCTGGCGGCGCTGGAGCATCCGAATTTGAAGCTGGTGTGGGATCCGGCGAATGCGGTGGTGGCGGGCGAGCAGGCCTTCCCCGAGGGCTACCGGAAGCTGCCGGTAGCGCGCATCGCGCACGTGCATGCGAAGGATTGCACGATGGACGGGCACAAGCCGCTGTGGTGCCCGATCGGCGAGGGCGTAGTGGGATGGCGCGGGCAGGTGGACGCGTTGACGGCCAATGGCTATAAGGGTTGGCTGAGTCTCGAAACGCACTGGGGCGGGCCCGGCGGCGATAAGCACGAGGCCAGCATGATCTGCGGCCGGTTGCTGGTGGAATTGGCGCAGTAGGTTAATGGCGCGTTGCGGACGCTGGTTATCGAATCTAATCTCCAGGAATCCACGGCAGCTTACCTGGGTTTCGGGACGTAGGCCGGGAAGGGCTCTACGTCCGGATTTACTCGTACACCCGTTGTGAATTTGAAGGGATACTTGCCTCCGCTGGGGTAGGTCATCTCCACGAAGTAGGCTGTGAAACCTTTCCCGGGCTTCGGCACGCGCCCCACATACACGCCTTTCGCGCCCGCCTGCAGGTCCTCCGACTTGTACGCGGGTCCGATCGTCATCAGGCGGAAATCGCGCGCGTCGGGATTGGTGGCCTGCCAGAGTTTCACCGAGGAGGGCTTGTCCTTACTTACAACGCGGATTGCGCCATCGGACTCGAACGTCCACGAGAATTGCGGACGCGGGGTGTTGGACAGAAAGGCCTGGTAGAAGGCGAGGCTGCTCTGCTGCGCGTCGGTATTGCGAAGGCTGTGATCGGCATTGGGCACATAGCGGATATACTTTTCGCCCTTCAGATCGTCGAAATAGTAACGCGAGGAATCGGGGAGGAAGAACTGGTCGCCGGCCGCATTGATCAGGAACTTCGGCATCGTCAGTCGATCGCGATAGCTGTACGGTTCTTCGATCTCCAACAGTTTGCGGTACTCCGTAGTGGTCTGCAGATCCATGACGCCGGCCTCCTCGTAATCCTTGATCGCGGGCGCGAAGAAGCCGTAGACCTTGTAGTGGTGATCGAACGACTTCACCATATTCAGCAGGTCGATCACGGCGGGCACGATGGCCACCACGCGCTTATCGACGGCGGCGGTGGTCCACGTGGTCCATCCGCGCTTGCTGCCGCCCGACACGACGAATTTATCGACCTTCACGGCGCCCGCGGCAGGCGCGGCCAGTAGCGCGGTAATGGTATCCATGGCGCGCACGGCGGCCTTGGTCATGGGCAGGCGGAGAGGCCAGGTGTCGTCGCCGGTCTTCATGAATTTCATCCACGTATAGGCAATGATTCCATCCTCATTGCGAGTCTGGGTCTCATCGGCGAACTGCACAGGTTCGTTGGGTACGCCGGAGAGTTCGGCCACGACGGAGTGCGTGGCCAGCGCGTTCTCCACGTAGGTGTCCGCGGGCTTGGTGGGCGCTTTCGCGGTCACGGAGCCGCCGCCGATGAAGAGGAACGCAGTGGAACTCTCGACCTTGTCGGGCTTGACGATGGTCATCCAATGCTTCCACACCGTACGGTCCACCTCGGCGGGCGTGCGCCAGGTCTGCGAAGTCATGTCGACTATGTAGGTGGTGTAGCCCGTGCCGGGGATGGTGTTGACCACCTCGTATTTGTAGGTGGCGTCGGGCTTCTTGACGTAGCGGTCCAGCGCCGTGTCGGCGGCCAGGGCATGGATGACGATGAGCAGCGGCAGGGCTGCGGCGCGCAGGATTTTCATGGGGACTCCCTTGGCCATCCTACCGCGTTGCGAACGAGGGCGCGAGAGAATGGTAAATGAAAAACCACCGGCGCGCCGCGAGTGGCGACGCCCAGGTGGTTGAAGTGCGGATCGGCGAACGGATCAGTTCCAGCCAATGTCCCTGAGGAGCATGAAGGTCAGGTCAAAGGGTGGAACCACGTTATGGGTGAGGTCTCCATTGATGCTGGGCTCCATCAATTGATTCGGGAACGCCGAGACATCGAAATGGGAAACGGAAGAGCCCGACTGGAACGGATTGGGAGCATACATCCAGGCGCGGGCGGAGGAATCGGGGCCGCTATAGGCGCTCAGATCGATCTTGAGGCTGCCCATAACGCCGGAATGGGTGCGTGAGCGCAACGCCAGAACTGCCTTCAGCGCGTTGGCGTCCGACAGGGAGATCTGAACTGAGGGATGACGACAGTGGGATCGGCACCGCCCATCCCAGGGGGTGGGAAACCAGCGGCATTATTTCCGATGATGACACCGACTGCTCCGGCAACCTGGGCATTCTTCGCCTTGACGGCGAAGCCGCAGATTCCGCGATCCATGTAAGCGATCTTGCCATTGATGGCGGCGGCATTCCACCGGTAAACGGGTTGCAGCCAAGCATTGCGCCGCCGACCGTATCCACGGCGGGCATCACTTCGGCGCTGACGCCAGTGGTGTTCAAAGGGGCGCCGAACGAGGCGGTGCCCACCAAATAATTGGCAGCCAAACTGGCAGGGGCGGTCAGCTTGAGCGCCGGAAAGCCTTGCTGGAGAACGATGGGGGACATTGGTGGCGACGAGGGGCCCATTCCACACCAGGCGTCCGGTGTTGATGGCCGACGCGGCACGCTGCGCGTTGGTCATGGCGGTCCATGTCAGGTTGGTCTTGGTATCGAGCAGGTAATCGTCCCAGGCGCTGGGAATGAACTTTGGAAAGCGCCCGTTGTACCGCTGGTAAAGGTTTGAAAGCCGAGACCGTGAGCGAACTCATGGGTGAGGACCGTTACCAGATCGACATTGGCGCCGTGGTTTCCGTCGAGGCCGAGGTAGAAGAAAATTCCGGTGAGGCAGCCGGCATTTCCGAGGTTGACATTAAAGCGGGCCCGGATGTCCGGCGTGGCGGGATCGGGATCGGCGCCGAAAAGTTTGGCTGTCAGAGCCTTCCCATACCAGTGGCCGGCGAGCGGCGCACCGGTGAAGTCGCGAAAAATTTCGAGGGCACCCGCGCTGCCGAGAACCGCGCCGGTGGCGGTACACGTGAGCGCTTCCCAGGTGGCCTGAACTCGAATAATGGGAACGGCGGTGAGCGTGGCGCCCCATGTATTCGCGGCCGCTTGAAAGGCAATGAGGCGTTGCTGTCCGAGCATGGTGCCTGCGTTGCCGCCGACCGGCGCGACGATAGTGGCATCGTTGAAGCCGACGCCGGCCGGGTCGCCGTTCACGATGGTAATGGTTGCCGCTGCATGAACCGCAGGCGCCAGCGAAAGCAGAACACCACGTAATTTACGGCAAATGTGGGGAAAATGACCGGTCAAACCGGGGCTATGCTACTAACCGTATTGGTACCATTCCAAAGCCGTGCGTATTATGCCACCAGTACTCCGCAGGACTCTCGGATCACCAGCGTGCAATCGAGGAGGATGTCTCGCGCGGCCATTTTGGGCCGTTCCAGCCGTTCCAACATCGCTCGCATGGCGGTCTCGCCGATCTCGCGGCAGGGCTGGCGCACGGTGGTGAGCGGCACCGGCAAGAGCGAGGCGTAGTTGACATCGTCGATTCCGACGATGCGCGCGTCCTTAGGAATGCGCACGTGGCGGGCCAGCAGTTTCTGCATCCAGACGCCGGCAACGCGATCGTTGGCGCAGACGAAGGCGTCGCAGGCTTGCGCATCCGCCGTGTACTCCATGGCGTGCAGAGAGCGCATAGTCAGGATGGCGCCGGGCGCACCGTCGAGCGCCTCCTGGTAGCCGCGTATGCGAGACTTGATGGTGGGCGCGTGGCCTTCCACGCGGACGAAACCCACGCGGCGCGCGCCCAGCGAGAGCAGATGATTCGTGGCGAGAAAGCCGGCGCGGTGATTGTCGATACCGACCAGGTCGCAGGCGCGGCGGGCGGCCGAATCTTCCGGACGGCGATCGAGCAGCACGACGGCGACATGGGCGGCGTGGAGGAGTTTGATCACCCTGGCGTTGACTTCGGCGCCATGCGGACTGAATTCCAGCGGAGCGAAAAAGACGCCGGCCACCTTACGAGCGATGCAATCGCGCGCCAGGGCGAGCGCTTGCTCCTCGCGTGAGGCGCCGCGCTGCGGAGTGTGCGCCCAGAGAAGGGCGTGGCTGCGCGCCTCTGGCGCGGCCGCGATGCCCTGGCAAATGGGCTCGAAGATCTCCGTTTCGCCGAGGTTGGGAATCACCAAGCCGAATAAGAGTCCCTCACGTGGAGCGGGGGCTGGACCACTCACGTAGGTGCCGGAACCGGCGATGCGGTTCAATAATCCGCGTTCTTGCAATTCGCGCACGGCTCGCCCGACAGTGATCCGCGAGGCGTCGAAGCGTTGCACCAGGGTAGCCTCACTGGGGAACTTCTGACCGGGCGCGTAGTGGCCGCAAGCGATGTCGCGCTCCAGCAGTTCGCGTATTCTTGCATACATCGGCTTGGGGGTTTCCGAACGGGACACGTCAAAGCTGTTATAGCAGCTTTATGGTTACAGCCGCAACCTGCTATACTGAAGCGTCATCCAATGCAGTATGGATGAGCCGCTGCTCCGTTGCACTAATCCCCGTCAGGTTGCCCCAGGCAAGTTGTCCACGCGCGTCCCCGCCCAGACGTTTCAACGAAGGGAAAAAGGAGACTCAAATATGACCGACTTGAACGGACCCACGAAACGCTATTTACTGGTAAGCGATTTCGATCAGACCCTGAGCTTTCACGATTCCGGCGACATACTGGCCGAGATGATGGGCATTTCGGATTTCGGCCAGCGTGTGGCCGGGCTCTCGGAAATTCACCTGGTGCAACAGGGCGGTGAACTCGCCTATCTTTTGCTGCACGACCCCGAGTATCGCAAGGTGCGGCGCGAGCACTTGGTGGAAGTAGGTAAGCGGATCCGCCTGAAGGCCAACATTGCGCGCCTGGTGGAACTGCTGCGCAATCTCGAAGGCCACGAGTTCGAATTCTTCGTGGCGTCGGCCGCGCCCGAGGAGATCGTACAGAGTGCGCTCGAAGGCCTGGTGGCTCCCGATCACATTATCGGTACGCGCTTCCGTTACGATTCGGTGAGCGGCGAGATCGCGTCCATCGTACGTCTACCGGCGGGTTACGGCAAGGTTGCGGTGGTGGAGGAACTGCGCGCGGCACAGGGATTGGGACAGGATCGCATCGTCTACGTGGGCGATGGTTCGAGCGACCTGCACGTGATGCTGCACGTCAACCATAGCGGCGGGCTGACCATCGCGGTGTCGGAGAATCGCTATATTCGAGAAGTGGCTGCGCGCAGCATTTTGGGCGACGATGCGCTCTCGGTTCTGATCCCGGTGCTGGAAGATGTCCTG
>JBDTPR010000186.1:0-10471 GCA_039932635.1 Candidatus Solibacter sp. | reverse complement strand
CCGGATCGACGTCGGTAGGCAGATCCTTCAAGCTGTCCAGCGCTTTCTGCATGGCGGGACGGATCACGCCCAGCGTGTCCAACATCTTCTTGGCGGCCGCGTAATTGCCCTCCGCCTCGATCGTCAGCAGGTCGTGCGTCAAGTCGCGTACCGCCGACTTCATCTTCGGCACATCGACATTGAACGTGCCATCGGCGTTCACCGAGAACGCGCCCTTATCGAGGAAGTAATTGAACTGCAGCGCCATGCCCTTCCCATGCGCCTCGATGATACCGAAACGTACGCTGCGGAATGCCGACGCCAGATATGTAGTGTAGAGCGGCTTCTCGTACGCCGGACCGTCCATCAACTTGTGGTCGAAGAGATACTCCAGCATGAAGAGACCGGTGACATCGGCCTTGGCCTCTTCGATCGCGCTATAGAGTTCCTTCAATTCCTGTCGCGGAGTGGTGGCGCGGCCTGCCACCTGAATCTGGTGCGGCCCGATGCCGTGGCTCAATTCGTGCGCCAGGATATGCGTGAAGAAATAGTTGAAACTCAGGCTCTCGCGCGCCGCAGGCGTCAGTACGCGGCCCGCGATCGGAATCAGGATGCTGGCGAATTTCGCTTCCTGAATGTTCTTCAGCATGATGCGCGCGCTGCCCTTTTCGGAAATCACGCGCTCGTCGTTGGGCAGGTTGAATGCCGCGGTACGGACTCCATGCGCGCCGTCGCCCGCTGCATAGGCCTCGTTCACCACGCGAATAGGCGCCGACGCGCCGAGCTTCGGATTCTTGAACTTCGCATCCAGCGGAAGGTTATTTTCCACTTCCTGCAGATGCGCGGCCACGGTCTTCAGCTTGTTGGTCTCCGCCGCGTCGCGCAGTGTGATGTACGCTTCGAAGCCCGCCTTGTAGCCGAACAACTCGTCGTTATAGGTCTCGTACGGCCCGATAGTGATGTCGAGCGGTGCGTCCAGGTCCATCCACGCCACGTCGCTCGCGTAGTAGTCGTTGGAGAGGAACGCGTCGGCCCGCAGCGTGAGAAATTTCTTCAGCGAGGCGTTATCGGTGAGCGCCGCCGCTTCGCGCAGCAGTCCCGCCGCCTTCTTCAAGTCGGTCGCGTACGCCTTGCTGTATGGCACGATCGTCAGCTTCTTACTGGCATCGCGGCGGATCACCGTGAAGAAGCCCATGGCCTGCTCTTTATCGGCGGGCGAAAGCGTCTTCACCCACGCCTCGAACTCCTCGCGCGTCATATCCTCGGGGTAGAAGTTGGCGCCCATCGGCTTGCGGACTGGCACATCGGGAACGAATGCCGAGTGTTCGTCCAGGTCGCTCCACGGACCCTTATTGAGCCAGAAATAGTGCAGCCGGGCCTTGCCCAGCGGCGTGGTGTCCTTCTGTAACTTGGCGTATAGCGCGCGATTGCCGCTCCATACCTGATCCATGAAGATGAGGTTGAGCACGCGCGCCGCTTCCACCAGTTTTGGCAGCGCCTTACGGTCTCCCGCGGAGAGCGAGGCTTCGTCGAACTTCAGGTTGACGGGCGCGTGGCGCGCGGTCATCTGTTTCAGTTGATTTAAATCGGGCATAACGGCGGCAGCGGCCAACAGCACAAGAAAGTGCTTCATTAACGTATTGTTGCACTAGCCGCCTATTCGAACTTGATGGCCGAAAGGTCCCCCACCGGCTCGGGGTACTTCAGGTGCATCGCCTCGAGTTCCTCGCGCATGATCTGCGACACCGCAAGATTGCGGAACCACTTCTTATTCGCGGGGATGACGTACCACGGCGCGTTCTTCGTGCTGCAATTTCGCAGCATGTCCTGGTACGCGGAGATGTACTCGTTCCAGTGCTCGCGTTCCTTCAGGTCGGCGGGCGAGAACTTCCAATTCTTGGCCTTGTCTTCGATGCGCTCGCGGAAACGCTTCGCCTGCTCATCCTTGTCGATGTAGAGCAGCAGTTTGACGATGCGCGTGCCACTGTCCGTGAGCATGCGCTCGAAATCGTTGATCTGCGCGTAGCGTTTCTCCCACACCGATTTGGGCACGAGTTTATGCACGCGCACCACCAGCACATCCTCGTAATGCGAACGATTGAAGATGCCGATCTGGCCGAACTCCGGCACCGCATTGTGCACCCGCCAAAGGTAATCGTGCCGCTTCTCCGCGCCCTCCGGGATCTTGAACGACGTCACGCGCACGCCCTGCGGATTGAGCCCGCTCATCACGTGTTGAATCGTGCCGTCCTTGCCGCCCGCGTCGATCCCCTGCAGCACCACCAGCAATGAGCGGCGGGATTCGGCGTACAGCAAATATTGCAATACGCTCATGCGGTCCAGATTCTTTTGTAGCTGCTCGGCGGCCGTGGCCTTCTCGTGGCCGTGGGTATCGCTGGGGTCGATCTCGCCCAGCTTGATTCGCGAACCGGGCTTTACCAGAAGCTCTTTGGAAAGCTGTTTCATACCGGCTTCATTCTACACTGGTGGCATGCTCGTTCTCGCCTCGCAATCGCCGCGCCGCAGTGAGATCCTGCGCCAGGCAGGCCTCGAATTCACCGTTCGCATCGCCGACGTAGACGAGACGGTGATCCGGGGCGAGGCTCCGGAGGAGTATGTGCAGCGCCTCGCGGTGGACAAGGCTTCAGCAATCGATGCCGACGAGAATGAGGTCGTCCTGGGCGCCGACACCACGGTCGTAATCGATGGAGAGATACTGGCGAAGCCTGCCGACGCGGCCGATGCCCGGCGCATGCTGACGCTGCTCTCCGGTCGGAGGCACGACGTACTCACCGGCATTTGCCTGCGCCGCGGTTTACAAGTCGTACGCGATTTCGCCAGCACGGGCGTGGTCTTCGCGCCGTTATCAGAGAAGGAAATCGAAGCGTACGTGGCGAGCGGTGAGCCCATGGACAAGGCCGGAGCCTACGCGATCCAGGGACTCGCCTGCAAATTCGTCGAGCGAATTGAGGGCGATTATTTCAACGTAATGGGCCTGCCAATCGCGCTGGTTTTCCGTCATCTGCGAGAGTTCTGACCAGTATGAAGGCGCGTGGGGTGGCAATTTCGCTTTCCACGCGCGGCAATTCGCCACGTTTATCAGGTGCGGGCGCGTACCAAACGCGCCAATCTACCCGCTTTGCCGAGCCTTTGCGCAACGGCGGACGGATTGCACGCGTCCCTGTATGCAGACGCACCAGAAAATGGCCATACACGACACTGCCGCGCCGCCGCTCGACGGCCTGTATTCCGATCACGTCAATCCGCAGTGGGTGAAACTGTTAAACGTCCTGCAGATGAACGTGACCTACGACCGCTGCACCGGCAGCGAACTCTTCACTTCGGACGGACGCCGCATTCTCGATTTTCTCTCGGGCTACTGCGTGCACAACGTCGGTCACAATCACCCCGCCATCATCGCAGCGCTGAAGGAAGAGCTCGATCGCTCCGGGCCTGCGATGCTGCAGAGCCACGTGTCCCACATCGCCGCCCAACTCGCCGAGCGGCTGGTGAAATTGGCCGGCGGTCAACTGGAGCGCGTTTACTTTACGAATTCCGGCAGTGAAGGCATCGAAACCGCCATCAAGTTCGCCCGCGCCCACACGCGGCGCAGCCGGCTGCTGTATGCCAACGGCGGTTTCCACGGACTCACCTGCGGCGCCCTTTCGCTAATGAGCGACCGCTTCTGGAGCGAAGGGTTCGGCCCCATGCTGCCCGGTACGCAAGGTGTCCCCTTCGGCGATCTCGAGGAGTTGGAAGAAGCGCTCGCCACGCGCAAATTCGCCGCGTTCATTCTCGAACCCGTGCAGTCCGAAGGCGGCATCCAAGTGCCGGAGGGGGCGTATCTGCAGCAGGCGCAGGCGCTCTGCCGCCGCTACGGCACACTCTTCGTACTCGACGAAGTGCAGACCGGCATGTTCCGCACCGGGACTTTTCTGGCGGCGCACCGCTTTCAACTCGAGCCCGACATGGTGATTCTCGCCAAAGCTCTATCCGGCGGCCTCGTCCCGGTCGGCGCCGTGCTGATGACTCAGGCGATCGGCGATTCGGTCTTCACCTCGCTCAAGCGTTCCATCGTGCATGCTTCCACCTTCGGCGAGAACTCGCTCGCCATGCGCGCCGGACTCGCGACCCTCGACGTTCTGGAAGCGGAGGCCCTCGGAGAGCGTGCCTCGCGCATGGGAGCGCGGCTGCGCCACGAGCTCGCCGAAGCGCTGGCGCCCTATGAGATGGTGAATGCCGTGCGCGGCCTCGGGATGCTCGGCGGCATCGAGTTCGCCGCCCCGCGGCAGCTTCGCCTGCGCATTGCATTCGAAGCTTGCCGACGAATTCACCCTGCACTGCTGGGCCAGATCGTGGTCATGCGCCTGTTCCGCGATCACGGCATTCTCACGCAAATCTGCGGCAACAATTTTATGGTATTGAAGGTGGCCCCGCCCCTGATGGTCACCGAGCGCCAGTGCCAGGAATTCGTCGAGGCAGCGCAAAGTGTGAGCGATCTCATGCATCACTCCACCTCATTCTGGAATGAGTCCCTCGGCATGGCGCGTCGTGTAGTAAACCTGTGATAGTAAACCTGTGAGTAGCCGCATTTGAATGCGATATCGATGAGTGTACTTCCGCGCACTACCGATCTTTTCGTGATCGGCGGCGGGCCGGCAGGCCTTGCCACCGCCATCGCCGCGCGACGCCGCGGTCTCGATGTCACGCTGGCGGATAGCGCGACGCCGCCAATCGATAAGGCCTGCGGCGAAGGCCTCATGCCCGATGGCCTGGCCGCGGCGCGATCGCTCGGGCTCGATCTCTCGCCCGCCGGGGGCCATCCCTTCCGCGGCATCAGGTTCTGCGATGCCGATTCCAATGCCGCGGTTGAGGCCGATTTCCCTCAGGACTTCGGCCTCGGCTTGCGGCGCACCGCGCTCCACCAGCTCATGCTTGAGCACGCCAACGCTTGCGGCGTGCGCCTGGCCTGGGGTGCTCGCGTCTGCGGCATCACTCCACAAGGCGTGCAACTTTCCGACCGCTTCGTGAATGCTCGATGGATTGCCGGCGCCGATGGAGGTCACTCTCCGGTACGCCGCTGGGCGGGCCTGGATGCCAGCCATCACAAGAGCCGACGCTTCGGTTTCCGCCGCCACTATGCGGTCGCTCCGTGGACCGAGTACATGGAGATCCACTGGGGCGCCGGCTGCCAGCTTTACGTCACCCCAATCGGCGAGGGCGAAGTCTGCGTGGTGCTGATCTCGCGCGACCAGCGGCTGCGGCTTGAGGACGCTCTGCCACGCTTCCCCGAGATGGAACGCCGGCTGGCTCACGCGGGCCCTGCGAATCTGCAGCGCGGCGGCGTCACCACCACAAGGCGGCTGAAGTCGGTCTGCCGCGGCAACGTCGCACTAGTCGGAGATGCTTCCGGATCCGTGGACGCCATCACCGGCGAAGGCCTCTGCCTGCTGTTCCAACAGGCCGCGGCGTTGGCCGACGCGCTCCATGCCGGCGACCTTTCGCTTTACCAGGACGCCCACCGTCGCATCGGGCGCCGCCCCGAATGGATGGCCGACCTGATGCTGCTGCTGGATCGCCGCGGCGGAATCCGGTCGCGGGCACTACGAGCATTTGCGCAACGTCCTGCGCTCTTCAAAGGCATGCTCGCCATGCACGTCGGCGAATTCTCGGCAGCGGATGTTTTTACAAATAGCCTGTCGCTCGGCTGGCGGATGCTGACTTTATGATGAAATCGGTGCGTCGATTCGTTCCCCTGTTCGCCTTCGCCCTCCTGCTAAACGCGGGCGATCTTCTGGTTGTCGATACCACGCAGACCAAGGTGGAATTCACCTTGCCAAGCCTGCTGCACACGGTGCACGGCGAATTCCGACTGAAGCGGGGTGGGCTGGTATTCGATGCCGTGTCCGGCAAGTTATCGGGCGAACTGGTAATTGATGCGACCAGCGGCGATAGCGGCAGTGCCGCGCGCGATAAGAAGATGCACTCGGCCATTCTGGAGAGCGCGAAGTATCCCGAAATCGTGTTCCGCCCCGATCGTGTGGAGGGCAAGGTCGTTAACACGGGTAAATCGTCGGTACAGCTTCACGGGATGTTTTCCCTTCACGGCGCCGATCACGAAATGCTCGTGCCCGCTACGGTGGATGCTGCGGGCGGTGCCTATGCGGTCAACGCGACATTCGAAATCCCCTATGTGAAATGGGGCCTGAAGAACCCCAGCACGCTCATGCTGCGCGTCAACGACAAAGTGGAGATCCGCGTTCAGACGCGCTTGACTCCGTCTCCTCCAGCCCACACGGGCAACTGAATCCGATGTAAATTTTGGGCGCCCCAAGAAAAAATTGATCATGTAAACCCTTGCATCACACAGTCCGCTGCATTTACCATAGACCCCAATACACCTACGTCCCGAGTTAGCACGCTTCGTGTCTTCAGAGGGGTCTATGAAACAAGTTGGCTTGACGTGCTTTTTGTTCGCCGCTTTTGTTTTCGCGGCTTTTTCGCAGGTGACTAGCGGCCGTTTGGAAGGAACCGTGACCGATCCGCAGGGGGCCGCTGTGCCCGGCGCGAGCGTTAAGGTCCTCAATACCCAGAACGGCCAAACTTTCAATCTTCTGACCGATGAAAAGGGCCTGTGGACCGTGCCCTCCCTGCCCACCGCGCTGTACACGGTAACCGTGAGCCGGCAGGGCTTCAAGACCACCACCATTGAAAACGTGAAGGTGGATGCCGGGCTTCCCGCCAGCGCCAACGCGCAGTTGGAAGTGGGTTCGCTCGCCGAGACCGTGGAAGTGGCGGGCGGCGCGGAGATTTTGCAGACACAAAGCGCCACGGTGACTTCCACGCTAGTCGGACGACAGCTCCACGAGTTGCCTTTTACCAGCCGCAATCTCACGGAGTTAATCGTCACGCAGCCGGGCAGCGCCACACCCGGCGTGCCGCGCAGCACCTCGGTTTACGGACTGCCGCAGAGCGCGCTCAACGTCACGCTCGATGGCATCAACATTCAGGACAACGCCAACAAAAGCGGAGACGGCTTCTTCAACGCCATCTTCCCGCGCGCCGATTCGATCGAGGAGATGACCGTTACGTCGGCCGCCGCGGGCGCCGATAGCAACGCCGAAGGCGCTATGCAGGTCAAGATGGTCACGCGCTCGGGTTCCAACGCTTTCCACGGCGGGCTCTTCGAACAGCACCGCAACCAGAGCCTCAACGCCAATGCGTACTTCAATAATTTGAACGGCACGGCGCCGCGCGACCATCTGGTGTTCAACCAGTTCGGCGGCATGGTGGGCGGCCCCATCAAGAAGAATAAACTTTTCTTCTTCGCACACTTCGAAGCGTTCCAGCTTCCGCAGACGTACACCGAACCCACCGGCACGGTGCTCACGCCGCAAGCCATCAATGGCGACTTCCGGTACCGCGACACCGCCGGCGTCGTGCGCAGCGTCAACCTGTTTCAGCTAGCGGCCGCCAATGGTTTCGTTTCCACTCCGGACCCCATTCTGCAGAAGTCCTATAACCAGATTCAGGCGCTGGTCGCCGGCCAGCCCGGTTTGAAGAGCCGCGAAGCCAGCAATGCGGACTACAACCGCAATAACCTGGATTTCCAGAGCAAGGGCGGCAACTACCGGCGCTTCCCCACCACCCGCCTCGACTACAACGTCACCGAGAAGCACCACTTGGAATTCGTCTACAACTATCAGACGAACATCCGCCGGCCCGATGGCGTGAACGTCGGCACGGCCAGCCCCATTCTGCCCGGCACCGGCAACGTCCTCAATGGCACCGAGTTCGGCAATCAGGGCGGCATCGCGTTTTCCGGCGTTGGCGCCCTGCGCTCCACGCTGACCAATCGTTTGGTCAGCGAAATTCGCTTCGGCCTCACCGGCGGCACCGTCGTCTTCAACAACGGCATCAATCCCAGCGATTTCGAGCAGTGGCGCGGCTACGCTCCCACCTTCGGCACCACTGCCACCAACTTCGTGACCAACCCGTACCGCACCACGGGCCAGACGCGCCGCAACACGCCGCTCAAGCAGGGCAGCGTGAACATGACGTACTCGCGCACGGCGCATTTGCTCAACTTCGGCGGCAGCTTCACGCAGGTCAATACGTGGACCACTTCGGTGAACGGCACGCAGATCATTCCGACCATCGCTTTTGGAGCGGCCACCGGCGACCCGATCATCACCGGTTCCACCAACATGTTCACGGCGGCGAATTTCCCTGGCGCCAGCGCCACCGACATGCAGACCAATGCGCCGGCGCTCTATTCGCTGCTCACCGGCCGTGTCTCGTCTATCAATCGCAGTGTGGTCACGGACGAGGAGACCAAGCAGTACGGCGCCAATCAGCCCATCGTGCGCAATCACCAGCGCGAAATCGGCCTCTACTTCCAGGATTCCTGGAGACTGCACCCGCGTCTGACCTTCAACTATGGCGTGCGTTGGGACCGCCAGAATCCGCCCGTCAACGACAACAACGTGTACACGCGTCCCAGTTACGCAGGCGTGTGGGGCGTCTCCGGCGTAGGCAACCTGTTCAAGCCCGGCACGCTCACCGGCCAGGTCCCCGTGTTCAATTCGACGGCGCCGGGCGAAGCCGGATTCGCGGTGCGCAATAAGCAGTTCTCGCCTTCGGTCGGCCTCGCATGGCAGCCTCCCAAGGCCGATGGTCCGCTGGGTTGGATCTTCGGCAAGGGCTCTGTAATTCGCGCCGGCTACGCGATCAGTACAATTCGCGAAGACGCCAGCACGCTGGCTGTGTGGGGCGGGAATCAGGGTCGTACCTTGACGCTTAACGTAGACCCCGCGAACTTCGCGGCGCAGTTCGGTGCGCCCGGCAGCGTGCTATTCCGCAACCCTGTGCTGCCTTCGCGTGCCGCGCCCACTACGCCGAGCTACCCGCTCGCCGTCGCGGCCGGCAACAGCGTTACCGATTTCGATCCCAATCTGAAGACCGGCTACGTGCAGAGCTGGAACATCGGCATTCAGCGTGAATTGACGCGCGACACCGTGATCGAGGTGCGCTACGTAGGCAACCACGGCACCTCGCTGTGGCGCCAGGTCAATATCAACGAGATCAATATCTTCGAGAATAATTTCGTCAACGAGTTCAAGACTGCCAGGCAGAATCTGGCGATTGCCCGCGGCTGCGCGGCGCCCGACCCGGTCTGCATGTCCGCAAATCGCGCCCGTTCCAACCAGTACTTCGGGCTCGCCGGACAGCAGCCTCTGCCGCTTATCTTCACCTCTCTGGCATCCAATAACGACGCCACCAGCGCCTTGCAAATCGAGCAGGGACAGGCCGGCGCACTCGCCAACGCGATCGCCACCAATGCCGCGCGCATGACGCGCCTTACCGCCGCCGGCAGTCCGATCAACCTCTTCCAGGTGAATCCGACCCTCACCACCGGCTCTGCAAACATCGAGGTCAACGGCGGCAACACCAACTATCATGGACTGCAGGTGGAACTGAAGCGCCGCATGGCCAAGGGCCTGCTCTTCCAGGGCAGCTACGTGTGGAGCCACTCCATCGCCAACGAGCAGAGCCAGGGAATCGCCGGCAGCTACACTTCGCTGCGCGATGTCGGCTACGACAAGTTGGCCTCGCCCTTCGATATCCGCCATGCCTTGAAAATGAACTGGGTGTACGAACTCCCCATCGGCCCGAAGAAGCATTTCTTCGGCAGCGCTTCCGGGATCGCGGGCAAGTTTCTCGAAGGCTGGCAGCTCGCCTCCGTGGGCCGTATTCAGAGCGGTTCGCCGATCCGCCTCACCAGCGGCCGCGCGACCTTCAACCAGAACGAATCCGGCGTCATCCTCCACAACATGACACGGTCTGACCTGCAGGGCATGATGAAGATCCGCAAGGAGACGCTGGCCGCCACCGCTTCCAGCGGCCCCCTCGGCGTGGTCTACTACCTGCCGCAGGCTCTCATCGACAACACCAACGCCGCATTCGAAGTCAATGGCAAGACGCTCGCTAATCTGAATCCGAGTGCGCCCTACATAGGGCCGGCGGACCAGCCCGGCGTTCTCGGGTCGCGCCTCATGCTTTACGGTCCGAAGCAGCAGAAGTGGGATTTCAGCCTTGCCAAGAAAACCTTCATCGGCGAACGCGCCAACGTGGAGTTCCGCATGCAGGCGCTCAACGCCTTCAACATCACGAACTTCCTGCTGTTCTCGCCTGGCAACGGCATTACCACCACGCTCGGCGCCAACGGCACCGGATTCGGCCAGACCAACGGCGCCTACCGCGATCTTTCCAATACCAACGATCCCGGTGGACGCATCATCGAATTCAGTCTGCGGTTGAACTTTTAGAGAAAATCAGCCGTCGCCGATACTCTTATTCACACGCTTTGTGGGGCGGACTTTAGTCTGCGTACCGACTTCAGTCGGTACACCGGCCGAAGGCCGGAAGCTTGCCTACTTCACCACCGTGAGCGTCACGTGCGAAGGATACTGGCTGGAATGGTGCACGCTAT
>JBDTPR010000185.1:0-10542 GCA_039932635.1 Candidatus Solibacter sp. | reverse complement strand
GTGGTGGGAGCCGGCATCATCCTGTTCGACCCCATCTTCCAGGGACTCGCCATCGCGCTGATGGCCGGGGAAGTGGCTTCTCTCGCGTTGTCGCGCATGACGGTCCCCATCGTTTACTTCGTTGTGAATCGTAGGAGGAAGGCTGTATGAACGTCGAACGTTATCTCCGCCTGATCGCAGGCTTGTTTGTCATGGCCACCGTGGCCTTGGGCTACTGGGTGAATCCCAACTGGTTTCTGTTCACCGCCTTCGTCGGGCTGAACCTGTTTCAATCGGCATTTACCAACTGGTGCCCGATGATCACGATCCTAAAGAAAATCGGAGTCCGGTCAGCCTAGGATGGATGACGCTCGCGCTCAAGTGGATTTCGGAGTCTGGGAGATGAGCCACGAGAGGGCGCATCCAACGCGTGCTGGTGTCCACCGAAGGCGGCGCAAACTTCACCGACCTCGGCATCGTACTTTCTACCGGCGACCCGCTCAATTGCGATGCGGAGAACGGTTTTTTTGCGGGCGTTAATGGCGACTTCTACGTCATTCTGGATCGCGAGCGCCGTTTCTTCTATTTCCTCTTCGATAACTACAGCGGCCGCGCGAACGTCAGGGCGTGGCGATGGCGCGCATGCCGTTTGAGAATCGCGCGGAGCCCGCCGGCTTTCGTCAGCAGATACTACGTAGGCGCCTGGACGGAACCGGGCATCGGAGGGATCGTCAGCCCTATATTTCCGGTCGCAGTTTCGTGAGAGCGGTCGGATACCAATGCCCTGTGGGGGATGCGATCCATTGGAACAGTTATCTCAATTGCTATATCGTCTTACTCAATCACGCGTGTTGTAAGTCCGAATGGCTGCAAGAGGGTATCTACCTTTCGGTCAATTCCGATCATAGCGATCCAGGACTCTGGTCCGCACCGCTCAGAATCATAGAGGCCAAGAATATTGGATTTTCGCCTGGCTTCTATCCGCAAATGATTGGCAGTCGGTCCTTGCGAGACAGACTCATTGGTGGGCAAGTTCGCACGGGTTTTTATCAAAGGCGTCGCCAACTGGGAGATCGAGTTTTATGCGGCCGACGAACCGGGCGGCCTCCCGCTGATTCCGACTCTCCGAGCAACTCGAAGTGCGTGGGCTATTTCTGCGCCAAATGTCTTTAGGCTATGGATTTAATTGGTACGCCCGGTAGGATTCGAACCTACGACCTTTTGCTCCGGAGGCAAACGCTCAACACCTACTACCGTTTGTTTACAACGGATTCTATTCGGACTAGGGGGCCATTGTGCGGTGTGTTCGTCGCCAATTGAACCCAATTCTGTACCCAAATTTGTACTGGTCGGCCGCAGCATCCCACCTGGCCCTCCAAAGGCGTGACGATGCCCGCGATGTCAGGGAGCGGACCGGCCCAACGCCCGGCGGTTCCACCGGTCTGCTGGTCAGGAGTGCCAGGGCCGAATGCCAGTCTACAAGGTCGACACCGGCCGGTTGTCCCTGCTCTCCGAAGTGCGGGTCGCATGAGAGACAGGCTGCCGTGGAAATGGGGCAGTGCCGTGAGCAGCGGGAGCGGTCCGAGGACGAGTCTGGGCGGCGCCCACCATAATCACAGTCAGGTTCGTTCGGCCGGGTGAAGCGCTTCCGGCCGCGGCGCTCACCCGCGTCGAGAAAGTGGGCCGGCGGTAGCAACGGTTTTCTCAGCTTTCGTGAGCAGGTCTTAGTATTACTACCTTAAGTACTACGAGAGCCCCTCGCTTCGGCAGCGCAAAGCGCAGACAGCGCTCCAGGTAAATCAAGATAGATTGAATCTCACATCACGTCCGCGGCAGGGCCTACCCAGAAGTCTTTCGGTAGTTTGTAAGTTGTTGATTTTGGAGCGGGAGACCGACTCGAACCGGCGACGTCCAGCTTGTGAAGTTGGGCAATGTTTTGCTTTCAGTAACATAACCGCGCATGGCGTTGATTCAGGGTATGAAAAACGCCAAGAAAACGCGATCCCGTTTTGGCTGGTTTGTTAATGGAGGGTAAGAGGGTAAATGGAGGGTAAGGCACAGGACCTTTCGCAACTCGGCGATCACCCCTTCTGACGTTTCGGCGCACTTCACCACGGAGATCTGGTGTCGAGCGAGCGTCAGCCTCTGGGCGGCAGCAGTCTGTGCAGTTTCCAAGACTCCTTTGAACCGGCTGTAGCTGCACCCGTGTCATGGGCCTCCTCCTTCTGGTTGCGTCGATCCCTTCCACCCTCGATTGTGTGCCGCGCGTGCTCCTTTTCCTATACTGTCCAGCAACGATGATCGTGTCTACTGCAAAGTATCCTCATCAATCAGTCGCGGTATCTGTCCGGAACTGGCTGAATGCGCAGGGGTTCGCCGGATAGCTTCCCCCTTTGCGCCATTTGGTGGCGCCGATCCGACTGTCCAATCGGTTCCCGGATGATGCAGTGACTTGATGCGCGCCTGGGAGAAGTGCCTACAATACATGGGATGGGCGACTACTCCGCTTTCGACCTCCGTGTGCGTATCGAGCAGTCGCTCCGGATCGATCCCAAGCCGAAGCCGCGGATCTATGCCCAAATTTATGAACCTGCGGAAATCGCCAGTCTGCACTATTGGCTTGAGCTGGTTTTCTCAGCGGAGATCGCGATCCCCAGCTTGGTGCTGTACAGCCCGCTGGTGGTGATCGGCGCGATGCTGATCCCGCCCTTAATCGGTCTCCTCCTCGCAGAGGGCCTCGCCCTAGCGGCCAGCGACTTTTATCTGGGCGTCAAGTCGGTGGTTAACGTGCTTGCTTGCGAGCATGGCAAGAGCAGTCGGCTGCGCCGCGGCCATCGTATGGCCCGTACCATTGTGCGCGCACCCACGGCCGAAATCCTCAGCTGGACCCAGCCCAACCTCCTGGATCTCGGAATCGCCATCTTCTCAGTGCTTACCGGATCGGTGGTGGTCTGTCGAGGGGGCGGAGGCGGTGGAGTCACCGCCCTGCCGGCGAGGCCGGGTTTCAAGCAGCAATCACGGGTGTCGTATTGGGCTTTCAATAATGCCTGAGACTCAACTCACTGTTCGGATCCTTATCCTGCTTCTGCTGGTCGCCTCCGCGGTAGCTATGGCTACGAAGTGGGTGCAGGTACCCTATACGCTGGCCCTGGTGATCGTTGGTCTGGTCATCAGCCCGATGCATTTCCTGCCCGCTGTGCACATATCGCCCGACCTGATTTTGCTCATTTTCCTGCCCGCGCTTCTGTTTGAAGCGGCCTGGAACCTCAAGCTGGACGAACTGCGCCGGAATTTGCTCCCAATTCTCGTGCTGGCGGTTGCCGGGGTGGTGCTCTCTACCGGCGTCATCGGCGTGATCCTGCATTATGGCTTGGGGCTTTCTTGGCGCCCGGCGCTGCTGTTCGGCGCCATGATCTCCGCCACCGACCCAGTCTCAGTGCTGGCCTTATTCAGGACACTCGCGTTGCCAGCTCGCCTGGCCACTATCGTTGAGGGAGAAAGCCTTTTGAACGACGGCACCGCGGTGGTGGTGTTCCGCATCATCCTGGTAGGGGCCGCCGGGAGTTCCGCGGGTGGCGTGGCGCTGTCCTCCCTCGGCGAGTTTCTGACGGTGGTCGCGGGCGGGCTCCTGGCCGGTGTGATAGTGGGCGTGCTGGCATCGACTCTCACCTCTTTTTTTGACGACCACCTGCTCGAGATCACCCTCACCACCATCGCCGCTTACGGGTCGTTCCTGTTGGCCGAAGGGCTCCACGTGTCGCCGGTTATCGCCGTGCTTTCCACCGGACTGGCGCTTGGCAACTACGGGCGGCAGAAGGGCATGAGCCCTCCCACCCAGTTGGCAGTCAACTCGTTTTGGGAATACGCCGCGTTCGTGGTCAATTCCCTGGTCTTTCTGCTGATCGGACTCGAAATCCAAGTCACCACGCTGGCCGAAAACGTGAGGCCATTGTGCTGGGCCGTTGGTGCCACGCTCGTGGCGCGACTGGCTGCTGTCTTCCTCCTGATCCCGGTCTCCAACTTGTTCGGTGAAAAGCTGTCACTTCGATGGCAGTCGGTGCTGTTTTGGGGCGGGCTGCGCGGGTCGCTCTCGATCGCTTTAGTACTCAGCCTCCCAACTGCGGTCCACGAGCGAGAGCAACTTGTCACCATGATCTTCGGAAGCGTTATCTTTAGCCTGCTAGTTCAGGGATTGACCCTTGGACCCCTGCTCAGGTTGCTGGGATTCGCGCGGCCGGAACCCCGCTGGCATGAGCAGGAGCTGGTGGGAGGCCGGATCCTTGCAAACGGTGGCGCGCTCGCCGAACTCAACGAGATGCGCCGGCGCGGCGATGTGACCGAACACGTTTACAAAATCGTCGAGGAAGGTCTGTCGCGCGAGGGCGAACGCCTCAGGCAACTGAATCCAGTCGGGGAGGAACTCGAACAGCGGCAACTCACCCGGGTGCAGTGTCACCTGCTGGCCGTAAAGAAGGCCCGGCTGGCGGACTTGTCTCGCCAAGGCATGCTCTCAGAGGAAGTTCACCGGGAATTGGGAAGAGAACTCGATCGGGACCGGTTGAACATAGACGTTGGCGACGAGTGATTCGCCTGGCTCTCCGGCTCTCCTCCGGAACTGGATGTAACCAAACGGGGAACAGTAATACGAAGGCGAATCGCTCGGTGGCGGATGGCCGGTCCGCGTCGCGTCCACGATCCGAGCGCGTTGCCGTCTGAAGTGGGGACGGAGAATTGAAAGCCAAGCGTTGGATTTCAGGCCGGAACTTGACTGTTCGGCGACAATTAGATCTCCCTGCCGAGAACTGTAATGGACGATCGGAACTGAGTCCCGTGACCATCGTCCAGTCAATCTCGACGACGCCCGCATAGGCGGTCTTAATTAAGGTACAGGTGCTTTCCATCAAGGTTTTGAATCTCGCCAGAAATACGGTCGGGATTATTGAGAAACCCATACCGCCCCGCAAGGCTACCACCGGCGCTGTAGCGCCAATCCAGAGCCAAGCGATACGGTAAACGATGATATGCGCGGATCGGAACATTCTGACTTTCTGTCGCAAGCGTGAACGGGGGCACTTCGTTTGTAGTAGTTTGTAGTCTATCGGTGCTTGACGCCTTTCCGACCCCTTAACGGCCTTTGACGAGGGTCATTCTCCGTGGTTAGTCGCGTCCGCGCAACCTCAATGCAGCTTTCGAGGCTTCTAGCAGGGAGGCGGCCAGCCGTATGAACACCACAAAAGGATGGAGCCGCGGAGACGAAGGCGGAAGATGGGAGCATCGGCGCTCAAGCGATTCGCCGCACGCTCGATTTCATGGAAGCTGTCTGGTCAAGAGGCATCGCTCAAAAGCGAGGCAGCGATGCGCCCGCCAAGTTTGGCTGGCTGTGTACGGCTGCGTGGATCACACAGCAGGGCATTAATCAGTGGTGCGTCGATTGAGGCACGACGCGGCCCTGCTGTTAAGGATCGGGGCGGCCGTAGACTGCATCCGAAACGGGAGCTTCGGCAAGGGCCTACAGTACGACGGTCCGACTAGTCTGGCGCCATTCGAGTGCGGTACTGCGGGCTGCCTTCGGCATTCAGTTCCGAAGGCGGTGGACAACGGCGAAGCCGTCTTGACAGGAAAGGATACTTAGCATGCCACTGCGAGCCATCGAAGAATCGCATTCGCCATTTCGGCTGATTAACGGCTACCGTCCTTGCTGATGACAACAGACTGCTCCCACATGCCGGACACTACTGCACCGGCCAGACAAGACTGATAACTTCGCGGCCATTAGAGCCACGCCGCCGGCGAAACTCAATTCGAAATCTACTGCCGCGAGGCCTATCACCCAACGCGACGACGGTGCCTGACGCTTGCTCGTTGAAGAGCTTCGAAATATCGTCTCGAATGGCCTGCTCCTTCGCAACGGACAAGCCCGAATCCAGCGATGATACGATCCGCGAGGCGTGCCACGTCGTAGAAGCGCGATGGCTGTCACCGCGGCACCAGCTGACAAATACTACGCTCTCCGTCTGCTGTGGAATCAACACGAGCGCAGCCACATCGGGGGAGACATCCGCATTCCGCGCTGCCTGATCTAACCCATCCAGCGTGATCGGGATCCGCAACCACTTTCCTGCCAAACTTGGTGGAAGCAGAAGCATAGCGGCAATTTGGTCGCACAACCGCTCCTCGTTCTCTGTCCTGTCGGAGCAGGCCGGAAGTGCCTCTGCGATTGTCAGGTTGCCGGCCGAAGTCTGATCCCCTCGGGCCACCATTACGATGATATGGGCCAACTGGTGTGCAGATGCGAAGCGCGTCTCCGCGGGCGTATTTTTCGCGTTGACTTCGATTACATATCCCCCCTCGCCCCTATTCAGCGAGCCGGACCCCAGTTTGTCGGTTCTGGATCGGAGTGTTTTCACGCCGACCAGCGGGAAAAAGCGCCTCGGTTGAACCGGCAACTTCCGGATCCGAGCCCGTGCGATAAGAGCCAACGCTTCCTTCGTGGCACGTTCAACCAGTTTCGCCATTCTTCCTTCCCAACCCGTTCCAGCGGGACGCCACCAACCCGATACGCGATATCAAATTGAGCATAGCCTATCTCTGACTAGGTAGAAGCTATGTTAAGAATTGCCAGCGACATACTCCACCGTTCTCGCGGGACCACATTGGGGTCTCTTTAATCGCCTTCAGGTGCATCAACTTCGAGCTCGCGAAGGCCGCCGAGCGCACGGCCAGCGCCGGCGATTCCTTCATGTTCCACTCAATCGGGATGTAGTCTGTTTGAACCCCGGCGCGTAGACATGCAAGCGAGGCCCGAGCTGCACATCCAATACCAGCGAGATCTGCTGCCCGGAACTTACGCATTGCTCGCCGACATGGACACTCGCAGGTGTCTGCCCCGCAAAGGTTTTGCGCCTCCCAGCATGCTCGCCAAAACGGCTGACCAGGATATCAGCGGAGGTGTAGCGCGTATAGTCTTCCTCGAAGTACTTCGCAGTGACGCGTCCCTCGTCGTGGAAATCACGCCTGAATCCGCGTCGGGCGTATTCGATTCTGCTGTCCCAGAGAAGCAGGGCGGACTTCAGATGCACTCTGCCGGAAGCGCCGTGTACCACGGCGCCGGATCCACGGCGGATTCACAAGACGCTGTTGACCGAGCAGTTTCGCCGCGTCGATCGTGAAATCGGGGCTCTGGTTGCGCCGCTGGGATTTCCAGTCGTGCTGGCGGGAGTAAAATCAACACTCGCGATCGCCGTCTGAGCAGTTTCGCGGCTCTGCTGTTGCCGAAGGCTGTCGCCCGCAATTGCGACAATCTATCCGCACACGAGCTGAAGGAACGCGCATGGCCGATCGCGGAGGAGTATTTTCAAAGCTCGGAGGCCGCTGCCAAGTCACGGTTGAGGAGTTGCTGGCTCACGGTTTGGCTTCGACCGATCGGAGATTATTCTCGGGGCGATCGCGGACGGACGAGTGGAAGCGCTGTTTGTAGCAGTCGGGCTTCAGGTGTGGGGACGTTTCGATGCCCCTTCAGATCTTGGGACAAATCCCACCAAAAACGCCGCGACGAAAAGCGATCCACAGATGACCCAGAGCGTTTTCTGATTCATACGATTTCGTCTCCATTCCTTCTTGGTGCCCGTCCTATGTCGTCGAACGACATCATGTTGTTCCATTCTCGTACGTCAAGCCCGTGCAGTGGCGCGGCTCCGTCGCCCTAGCTAGAACTCGCCGGGAGACCTGCCAGAAGCCCAAATGCCAGCCTACCGGATGAGCGCATAAAAGTGGACCGCGTAGCGCTACAATACTGGACGTGAATCGACGCTTCCTACTGATGACAATGGCCTCTTTGGTTGCCGGGTGGGGCGCGACACGGGAGGTCAAAGGATCGGTCAGCGATCAGAATGGCAAGAAACTGGCGCGTGCCGTCGTTTACCTAAAGGACACAAGAACGCTTATGATTCGCTCGTACCTATCCCGAAAGAGCGGTGCTTATCGGTTTGTTGGGCTGAACCCCGATGTCGACTACGAGTTGTATGCACGATTTCGGAGTGTCACTAGCGCCACAACATTGCTGAGCCGATTCGATTCCGCAAAAGTGGCCGCAATCGATCTCGTGGTCGAGGTCAGCCAGTGACCGCACGGCAGAGAGTTTTTCTGGATTCGTACGTTCGCTGTGACGACTGATTGAGCCGGGATTTACGTGGAGTGAGGCCGGAGCCCAGCTCGGTCGGGCCCCAAGCGGCGTAGATAATCGTACAGATCGCCGGCAATACGAGCATTGGGCAAATGACGACACATGGGCTGCTGAGCACAAGCCCAAAGTAGCTATTCCCGGCTGCCGGATCGGCCGCTTCAAAAGCCTGCATGTATACTTGAGGCTTCGCTTCCTGATCGATGCGAGGCAACGCTTCGAGTTGAGATATGCTGCAATGGAAGTCAGGCTGAAGAGCGGAGACCACCGATGGATAAACCGACGCTCGACCGTTTTCGGACAATCCTGGATTCCTTGGAACGCACCCTGTCGCAACGTATCACACAAATACGAGCACCGAGCCTGATTGCGGTATTGTCCGCCCGCGTCCGTCACATGCGTGACGCGGCCGGCCACGAGGCGGCGGTCCGCCGGCTGGGATATCAGACCGCGCTTCTTTTGAGAATAAAGGCAGCGATTCAACGAATCCAGCAGGGGAAGTACGGCCTATGCCTGTCGTGCCGGAATGCCATTAGCCGGCGGCATCTGAATGCACTCCCATGGGCAGCTTTCTGCATAACGTGCCGAAGGGCGGTCGACAGCCGCGAGGCGATCCCGAGATTTCAGAAGGGGCTCCTAATCTAGAATCTAAGCACCGTTGCAAAAAGACAATAGAAAAGACGCGAAGATCCGGCACAATGGTTCCCTAATGAAGACTTCGGTCCGATTCCCTCTCCTGCTATCAGCTCTGGTCCTGTCGGCCGTTACCAATTTGACTTGCAGCCGTCGGTCTCCCCGCATCGCACCTCCGGCCGAACCGGCAATGCCGACGTCTCTGCTCGCCGGGACGGCGCTGGCACTGCGGGTCGCACAGGCGATCGACTCGTCATCGAGCCAGCCAGGGCGGACTTTCGCAGCGGTGGTAAGCCGCGACGCCAATGACGCGAACAGTCAAACCGTCTTGCCGGCTGGAAGCCCTGCTACGCTGGTTTTGTTGCGGACACAAGTTCCGGCGGCCGCCGGATTCGAACTGGCACTCGCGTCCGTCATGCTGAACGGGAACTCGTATTTGGTGAGCAACGGATCGGACGCGGCTGGCTCGACCGGCGCCAGCTTGGGAGCATTCCTGGGGGGTGTTCCCGGCACTCTGTATTCTCCTTCCTCAGAGCAGAAAGAGGAGGCAAGTCTACTCGTAGTGTCGAGGGACAGAATCCACGTGCCTCTGGGCTCCCTCATCACGTTCCGTCTTGATCGACCCGTGCGGTTGGTTGGTTCGCCTTAACGTGAACGCGGCCCCCACCATGAAACTGAATTGACGGCGAACCGAGGAGCCGGGACAATTCATGAGAGAGGGTATCGTGCCAGGTCCCATCGAAGACTACGCCATGATCGGCGACTGCCATACAGCGGCGCTGGTATCCAAGGGCGGCGCCATTGAATGGCTATGCCTGCCGCACTTCGATTCCCCCGCTTGTTTCGCGAGTTTGGTAGGAACTCCCGAAAACGGTTTTTGGACAATCTGCCCTGCGGAGCCAATTCGATCCGTTCGAAGGCGGTACCGCGACATGACGCTCGTTCTGGAAACGGAATTCACAACCGACAGCGGCACCGTGCTGCTGGTCGACTTCATGACGCCGCGGAATGAAACGCCGGACCTGGTCCGGCTGCTAATTGGCAAAACCGGCCAGGTCCAAATGAAAATGGATCTGGTGATCCGATTTGACTACGGGTCCATCGTGCCGTGGGTGGAGCGCACTGAACAAGGCATTTCGGCTATCGCTGGACCGGACATGGTTAGCTTGCGCACCACGGTTCCTGTCCGTGGCGAAAACTTTCACACGGTCGCCGAGTTCGCGCTAAACGCGGGACAACAAGTCTCCTTCGACCTCACCTGGCATCCCTCGAACCACCACGAACCATCGCCGCTGAACGTCCCGAAAGCTCTTCAAGACACCGAGGACTGGTGGTGCGACTGGTCCGGCCAGTGCTCATATCACGGGAAATGGCGCGAAGCGGTGATTCGATCTTTGATCACGCTGAAAGCCCTCACGTTCCTGCCGACAGGCGGCCTTGTCGCGGCGCCGACAACGTCGCTTCCGGAATGGATCGGCGGTGTACGAAATTGGGATTACCGTTACTGTTGGGTTCGAGACGCCACGCTGACCCTGGATGCCTTGCTGAATGCGGGATTCGTAGCGGAAGCGAAAAGTTGGCGCGAATGGTTGTTGCGCGCGGTGGCTGGGCATCCGTCGGAATTAAACATTGCGTATGGCATCCGAGGAGAGCGGCGTATTAGCGAGGTTGACCTCCCGTGGCTTGACGGATATGAAGGGTCGGCGCCAGTGCGCACTGGCAATGCGGCATACAGCCAGTTTCAGCTCGAC